>CANQCX010000034.1 GCA_947591115.1 uncultured Lachnospiraceae bacterium
TGATCGGCTACCGCGGCGAATTTCTAACCGACACGAAGGGAAACGGCATCATCAATACCATTTTTAACGGATACGATGCCTTTCGCGGCGAGATCGCCTATCGTACGACCGGCTCCCTCATCGCGTTCGAATCCGGCGAATCGGTCACTTACGGTCTGTTTTCCGCGCAAGACCGCGGAACGCTCTTTATCGGTCCGGGAGAAAAAGTCTATTCCGGCATGGTCATTGGCCAATCCGCCAAAGCGGAGGATATTGAGCTGAATGTCTGCAAAAAAAAGCATCTGACCAACACGCGTTCCTCCTCCGCCGACGAGGCGCTGACGCTGGTTCCGCCGCGCATTTTAAGTCTTGAGCAGGCGCTTGATTTTATCGATACGGACGAGCTTCTGGAGGTAACGCCGAAAAGCCTCCGCATCCGGAAACGGATTCTGGATCCGACGCTTCGCAAACGCGCCGCTTTTGCGAAAAAAAACGCACAATAATTTACTTCGATTTTCATTGAAATCTTCGACGTTCTTTTATATAATTTCTACAAAAGAAAAAGGGGAGGATTTTACTATGAAACGATTTTTTACAATGTTATCTGCCGCCGTCCTGCTGCTGGGGACATTAACCGCCTGCGGAGGCGGGAAAAAGGCTTCCGCTGCAGACGCTTTGACGCTTTTGACGACGGTATGGAACAGCTATGGGGACGATGAGAAATTTGCCGCCGCAGGAGGCGATATGTCCGAGGAGAATATGACGATGGACGCTCCCGGAAAATACAGCCTCGACGATACGGAGGCTCTGGACGCTTCGCTTGGCTTTCCGGCTGATTCCGCAGACAAAATTGACGAAGCGGCGTCCCTTATGCATATGATGAACGCCAATACCTTTACCTGCGGCGCTTATCATGTAAAGGCTTCCGGAGACGTTTCTTCCGTTGCGGACAGCTTAAAGGAGAATATCCTGAATCGGCAGTGGATGTGCGGTTTTCCGGACAAGCTCGTCATTGATACCGTAGACGATTATATCGTATGTTTCTTTGGCGAAAACGATATTGTTGACACCTTTCAAAGCAAACTGGAAGCTGCTTACCCTTCCGCGGAGACCGTATGCGACGAACCTATAGCCTGACGTTTTTTCTGATACTTGGCGCGGCATTCCTGCTTTTGTTTTTCTCGGTCAAAACCCGCACTGACAAAGACGGCGCCAGTCTTTCGCTTCTGGGATTGCGGGAGCCCAGCCGGATCTATTTGAAGGGCGGATATGCCTCTCAGCCGGAATATCCCGTAAACAGCGATTCGCTTTCCTATGCCGCAGGACGTTTCCGCTTTCTTTACGACGAGTATCTGTCGGATTGCCGGATATATTACTGCGTCATACCCGATAAAAACTACTTTATGGCAGAGGAATGCGGACAGCCGCACATGGACTACGACGCCTTTTTTGCACAGATGCGAAAAGAAATGGATTTTGCGTCGGAAATTGTCATCGCAGACCGGCTCAGGCTGTCGGATTATTATCGTACAGACGCACACTGGCGGCAGGAAAATCTGCCGGAGATTGCCGGATATATCGCCGGACAAATGGGCGTCACGCTGACGGAGGAATACGAGCTGACTGCGGCAGACGTTTCGTTTTACGGTTCTTTCGCTTCTAAGACCATCCTTCCGGTTCCGGCGGATGATCTGTATTATCTCGACAGCGAACGGCTGCGTCGCTGCAGGGTTTACGACTATGAAACGGACTCGGTCATTCCCGTTTACGATCTGGAAAAGCGAAACGGCAGGGATCCTTATGAGCTGTTTTTATCCGGCGCAAAATCCCTGCTGATCATAGAAAATCCGGACGCGGCGACCGATCGGGAGCTGGTCCTTTTCCGCGACTCATTCGGCAGCAGCATTGCCCCGCTGCTTTCGGAGGGATACGCCAAGATCACGCTGGCGGATATCCGCTATATTTCTCCGCGGATGCTGGAGCCGTATCTTCCGAAAAATGCGGACGTGTTATTTTTATACAGCACCTCCGTACTGAATAACAGCATTACCATGAAATAAAATAAAATAAAAAAGAAAAGCAAAGCAGGCTGCCGTACGGTGCAGTCTGCTTTTTTGTATCTTCAAACCAGTCCCCCGCTTTGGAGATACTCCATATAGGTTCTGACAAATTCCGGATAACGCTCTTTCGCTAAATAAACCGTTTCTCCGTTCTGCAGAAAAATGCAGTCGGAACGGTATTCCCTGATATACGACAGATTGACCAGATATCCCCTGTGGCAGCGGAAAAAAGTTTCATCCAGCTGCTCCTGAAGCTCCTTCATGGTCGCATATAATTCAAACACACCCTGCGACGAATGAATGACGGCTTTCCGCTTCTGATTCTCGATGTAAGATATCTCGCTGATCGGAATGGCGGCATTTCTGCTGCGCGTCTTAACCAGAAGGCGTCTGCCCTCTTTGGCCCTGCTTTCCTCCACATGACGCGCCGCGCGCCGGAGGACTTCTTTTAATTTTTCCTCATTGAGCGGCTTTAACAGATAATGAAACGCTTCTACGTCAAATGCCTCGCACACGAAATCCTTTTTTTCGGTAATAAAGACCAGAAGCACTTTTTTGGAACGGTTTCTTAACGCACGAGCGGTTTTCAGTCCGTTTTCGCCGTTTTCGCCATCTTCTCGTATTCCCAGAAAAACAAGATCATATTCTGTCTCTGCAAGAAGAAGCGCATCCCCGTTCTCATAACAATCCATGCTGCACTCTCCCAAAAGCTGTCTGATATTTTTTTCGAGCTGCCCGCAGATCAATTTTTCTTCATTGCAAATCGCGATCTTCATGGTACTCTCCCCATTCTGCTGTTCGTATATCCGTCAATTGCAAAACTTCGCCTTCATCAAAAATACTCCGCCAATCGGGTCATTGGCAGTTTTTCATTGTCTACATACGGAATTTCCGCCACTCCGTCCGATGCGCGCTCCACAAAAATAGCATTGCAGCCGCCGCCGACTCCCGGCAGCTTTACAAAACCGCCAAATCCCAGATAAAAGCTATTCTCCCGAATCCCATGTGCATTTAAAATCGGATTCATTTGATTCCAGTCGATATAAACCCTGCCGTCCCGATACCAGAACGCATCCCGAAGTTCTTGTTCATCCGACATCATAAGCTGCCGGAAATCCTCGGAATAAAAAGATACCGTATCTATTCGGGTGTATTTCGGATAGGAATTTTCCCGAATTCCCATAAGTACGCCCAAAAATACCGCGACGACGCAGCAGGAAACCGCCATCATCTTTTTTTGGCGGTACGGCTCATATTCCGCAATGCGGCGGATCCGTTCTTTCATTCCCCGAAATTCTTTTTCTCCGGCAAAAGCGGGCATCCGCTCCGGAAACGGACGGTTCCCAAGAACCCTTGCCGTTTTTAAGATCAGCATTCCGTACGAAACCGCCTGTCCGTTTTGTTTCTGAATGCAGACGCAGTCGCAGATCAGCTCCAGATCCAGCCGGATGTATTTTGTGGCAAACAGCATTGCGGGATTGATCCAGAACATGGCGCGCAGCACATCCCACAAAAAGTAATACCAGAGATGCAGCATCCGGATATGCGTCAATTCGTGCAGCAAGATCACTTCCAGTTCTTCTTTCGAATATTTCTCCAAAAAATTTCGGGGCAGCACAATGACCGGATGCAGCAATCCGACCGCAAACGGCGTAACAGCATAATCACAGGCGCGGATATCGGTTCTTCCGGCGAACCGCCCTCCCAGCTCCAGAAGCCTTTCCTTAGAAACCGGCTCCACGCGCATAAATCCCCTGACGGTTTTTTGCAGTTTTCTTCTGCGCCGGACAAAAAACAAAAAGAAACCGACCATTCCTCCGACATATACGCTGCAGATCCATGGGAATGTAACGCAGAGCTCATGCTGCCAGAAAAATATCCGCCAACCGGCGATCGATTCATAAAACCATTTCATCTTCCCCATAAAAGGAACCAAAAGCATGAGCATCCAGAGGAATCCCCTTCCAAAAACATGGCTCCGAAACAGGGTGGCGCGCAGCAAAAAGATCAACGCCAGAACCGGTATCGTCAAAAGCGCCGCCTTGCCGATTACCAATACCGTATAGATCATAAAAAATTCAAAATATCCCACGATGTTCTCCACTTTTTCCGTTCTCCTTCTGTCCCTTTAGAATCTGTTCCAATTCCTCCAACTGTTCGTCGGAAAACCCGCAGCTTTGAATCAACGCGGCAACGGCGTTTGTTTTATCTCCGGAAAAATAACTGTCCGCAAATTTCCGGCTTTTTTCCCTGAGACACTCTTCTTTGGATTTTAATGCGCGGTAATGATAGAGCCTCGCATCCTTTTCATCTACGGTATAATCCACAAGCGCTTTCTGGCAGAGGCGGTTCATCAGCACCCGTATCATTTTCGGCGTCATTGCCCCTCCGTTTTCTTCCATCCGCCGTATGACCTCGGACGACGTCAGCGGCTTTTCGCTTTCCCAGAGTACCTCCATGATCCTCCATTCGCTTTCGCTTGGCACCTGTTCTTCGTTTCCCAAAATCGCACCTCCTGTTTGTCTTTTGTCAGTCGTCTTATTCTCTATATCGGATAACATCTGTTAATAATTAACGCATGTTTATCATTTTATCAAAAAAAAGAATGTGCAAAGCACTTTCCCGCACCGAGCGCGGCTGCAAAAGCAGCCGATTTCCTGTACGCGCTCGTGTGCATCCGCCGGAGACGTGATTTACAATGCCTGAATCCGTTCCAGCGCTTTTACCGTATTTTCATAATTTCCAAATGCCGTCAGCCGGAAATATCCCTCTCCGCTCGGTCCGAAGCCCGAACCCGGAGTACCGACAACATTGGCATTTTCCAGCAGATAGTCAAAAAATTCCCATGAACTCATTCCATTCGGCGTTTTCAGCCAGATATAAGGAGCGTTTACCCCTCCGAAAACGGTATATCCCGCTTCCTTGAGTCCGTCCTTGATCGTTTTGGCATTTTTCATATAGTAGGCTACCTGCTCTTTTAACTGCGCTTTTCCCTCCTGAGAATAAACCGCTTCGCCGGCACGCTGCACGATATAAGGCGCGCCGTTGAATTTCGTACCATGCCGTCTTGCCCACATCGCATTTAAGGAAACTTCGCCGCATTTTAATTCCTTCGGAACTACGGTAAATCCTAAACGCACTCCGGTAAATCCGGCATTTTTGGAAAAACTGCGCAGCTCAATGGCACAGGTTTTCGCGCCCTCGCATTCGTAAATGGAATGCGCCACATTGCTTTCACTGATATACGCTTCATACGCTGCGTCATAGATAATAACGGCTCCCACGCGGTTCGCATAGTCTACCCATTCCTGAAGCTTGTCTTTTGGAAGCGTCGTTCCGGTCGGGTTATTCGGCAGACACAGATAGATCAGATCCGGCGTTTCTTTCGGAAACTCCGGTACAAATCCGTTTTCCGCCGTACAAGGCATGTAAATGACGTCGCTCCATGTCTCGGACGCCGCGTCGTACACGCCGGTCCGTCCCGCCATGACATTGGAATCCACATATACGGGATATACCGGATCACATACAGCAATCCGATTATTTACGGAAAAGATCTCCTGAATGTTTCCGGAATCGCTTTTGGCTCCGTCCGAAATAAAAATCTCATCAACGGAGATCTCGCAGCCGCGCGCTTTGTAATCGTTCTCGGCAATGGTGCTCCGCAAAAATTCATAACCCAGATCCGGCGCGTATCCTCGGAAAGTCGCCGCATTGCCCATTTCATCGACCGCTTTATGCAGCGCGTCAATGATCGCCGGTGCGATCGGCAGCGTGACATCCCCGATCCCCAGACGGATGACCTCCTTATCCGGATGCGCCTTCTGAAATTCATTTACTTTTTTTCCAATCGTGCTGAACAGATAACTGCCCGGCAGCTTCTGGTAATTGTCATTGATCTGAAACATGCTCTTTGTCCTTTCTATTTTTCTGTTAAAACTTTAACACTTCCGTTCTTTGATGTAAACAGAAATTTTCCCGCTTTATCCGTCTCCCATCAGGCTGATGATCATCTGGGCGATTTCCACCAGACCGGTTCCGTTTTCCATACTTCGTCTTTGTATATACTGATGCGCTTCTTCTTCGGTTAATCGATTCCGCTCCATCAGCAGTTCTTTTGCTTTTTGAATGAGCTGCAGTTCTTCGGGTGTCCGCTCTTTGGGGCGGTTTTTTAATTTTTTTCTCCGGCGCGTAACCCGATAGTCCATCATTTCTACGGTATGCAGCAGGTCGTGTACTTTTAACGGCATGGAGAGGCACACAAGATGCTCCTCCTCTTTTTCCATAACCGCCATTGCGGACGCTACCAGCAGCATTTGAAATCCTGACGGAAGATACTCATAGATTTCACTGTAGAGCATATCCGAAAAACGATACCCGCAGATTAGAATACCGTCCTCAAGATCATTGACCGCCTGAAGGGTTTTCGCTCCCGACGTGCAGACCGCCGCCACCGGATATCCGCTCTGCGCCAGAATTTTTTTAATTCCTGCCGCCACTTCCGCTTTGGGGAATGCAATTACAATCTTATTCACAAATAACCATCCTATCGTTTAAATTTTATAGAGATATTCGTTAATCTCCCACTCGGTTACCTGTGAACGGTAATCCTCCCATTCGGCCTTCTTCGCCTTAATGTATTTGGATTGGATATGCCTGCCCAGTACCTCGCAGATCAATTTGTCATTCTGCAGCTTCACAATCGCTTCGTTGATATCCCGCGGAAGCGATTCCATTCCGTATTCTTCTTTTACATCCTCCGGCATGGCAAATACATTTTCATGCACCGCCTGAGGAGGCATGAGCCGATTCTGGATTCCATCCAGACCCGCGGCAAGGCACACCGCAAACGCCAGATACGGATTGGCGGCCGGATCCGGACTTCTCAGCTCCACGCGCGTTCTCTCGCCCCTTCCGACCGGAATGCGGATCAGCGGACTGCGGTTCGTTGTGGACCATGCGATGCAGGTAGGCGCTTCGTACCCCGGAATCAGGCGTTTATAGGAATTGACCAGCGGATTGGTAATCAGCGTCATGCCCTGCATATGCGCCATGATCCCGCCGATAAAATAATAAGCCTCTTTGCTCAGTCCCAGCTCCCCGTTCGGATCGTCAAAAATATTTTTCCCGTCCTTTGACAGCGACATATTGATATGCATACCGGAGCCGCTGACGCCCGCCTTTGGCTTCGGCATAAAACTTGCAAACAGGCCATGCCGTTTTGCGATCGTCTTAACCGTCAGCTTAAACGTCATGATGCGATCCGCAGCCGCCATTGCTTCATCGTATGCCAGATCGATCTCATGCTGCGCGGGCGCTACCTCATGATGAGAGGCCTCTACCTCATATCCCATATCTTCCAGCGTCAGTACGATATCGCGTCTTGCGTTCTCGCCCAGATCCACCGGTCCAAGATCGAAATATCCCGCTTTTTCATGGGTAATGGTCGTCGGCTGCCCGTTTTCATCCTGATGAAACAGGAAAAATTCGCACTCCGTACCTACGTTAAACGTATATCCCATTTCCGCTGCCTTTTGGATCTGCTGCTTTAAAATATAACGCGGATCTCCTGCAAACGGCGTCCGGTCGGCACAGTAAACATCGCAGATGATACGCGCCACCTTTCCCTGCTGCGGACGCCATGGAAAAATCGTAAACGTATCCAGATCCGGATAAAGGTACATATCGGATTCTTCGATCCGCACAAAGCCTTCAATGGAAGAACCGTCGAACATGCATTGATTCTCCAGCGCCTTTTTCAGTTGTCCCGCCGTTATTGCAACGTTTTTCATCGTTCCGAAAATATCCGTAAACTGAAGCCGGATAAACTCTACGTCATCCTCCTCCACCATGCGGATAATATCCTGTTTTGTATACTTTCCCATGCTGATTCTCCTTTCGCCTGTTGATGTCTTTTTCTTTATGATGCGTCCTGCGTTTCCCTGCATATCTCCAATATCCGCGAAAACGACAGGCTTCCTCCAAACAGATCCAGCGCGCTCCCGACGGTTACGTGAAGCCGGTTTTGCCCCAGCGTATATATTTTATGCAGATCTTCATAAGCATGAACGCCGCCTGCATAAGTGACCGGAAGCTTTCCCCATTCGCCCAGCAGACCAACCAGCGGCTCCTCAATTCCTCCGTTTCGGCCCTCTACGTCTACGGCATGGATCAAAAACTCGCTGCAAAAGCCGGAAAGTTCATCCAGCAGCTCCACTGATATTTTTTCATCCGTAAATTTCTGCCAGCGGTCGGTTACGATATAATATCCGCCGTCGCTGCCAGACCGGCAGGAAAGATCCAGTACCAGCCGTTCCTTTCCCACAATGCTGCAAAGACGTTTCAGGTTCCCGTAATGGATCCTGCCGTCCGAAAACACATATGAGGTTACAATGACCTTATCCGCGCCTTTTTGCAGAAATTCCTCCGCGTTTTGGTCGGTAATTCCGCCTCCGATCTGAAACCCTTGAGGATATGCGCCAAGCGCAAGGAGCGCCTGCGCTTTGGTTGCTTCGTAAAATTCGCTGCCTTCTTTATTTAATAAAATAATGTGTCCGCCGCGAAGTCCCGCATCCCGATACATTCGGGCAAAATACGCCCCGTCCTGTCCGGAGACAAAATTTTCCTCGGCGCGGTTTCCCTGATCGTTCAGACTGCTTCCTACAATCTGCTTTACCTTTCCGTTATGAATATCAATGCAAGGTCTAAACTCCATAAAACGCTCCTTTTGCTCTTACCAAAACACTGTAATTATACCATAAAATGCTTTCGTTTGGAAATTTTTTTCGTCACTTTCTTACCCATTTTCTTAAAAGCAAAAAAACAAAAGTTCTTTTTCAGAAACGGTTGACAGAGGAACATTATTTTGCTATCATAGCGCAAATAGGTAAAAATACACTATATATAAGAAGAAAGCGAGGATAAAAGAATGGGTACTATTATCGGCGAAGGAATTACTTTTGATGACGTTCTTCTTGTACCGCAGTATTCCGAGGTTACGCCAAACATGGTGGATCTGCGCACGCATCTGACGAAGAAGATCGTGCTGAACATTCCAATGATGAGCGCTGCGATGGATACCGTTACGGAATCAAAAATGGCGATCGCCATGGCAAGACAGGGCGGTATCGGTATCATCCACAAGAACATGTCCATCGAAGCTCAGGCTGATGAAGTTGACAAGGTAAAGCGTTCGGAAAACGGCGTTATTACCGATCCTTTTTATCTTTCCCCAAATCATACATTACAGGATGCCGATGAGCTAATGGCAAAATTCCGTATTTCCGGCGTTCCGATCACCGAAAACGGAAAGCTGGTCGGAATCATAACCAACCGCGATCTGAAATTCGAAACGGATTTTACCAAACTCATCAAGGAATCCATGACCTCCGAAAATCTGATTACCGCACTGGAGGGCACCACGTTAGACGAAGCAAAACAGATTCTTGCAAAGGCAAGAAAGGAAAAGCTTCCGATCGTGGATAAGGATTTCAACCTGAAAGGACTTATTACCATTAAAGATATTGAAAAGCAGATCAAGTACCCATTGTCTGCCAAAGACGAGCTTGGCCGTCTGCTTTGCGGCGCCGGCGTCGGTATTACCGGCAATATGATGGAGCGCGTGGACGCTCTTGTCAAAGCGCATGTGGACGTCATCGTCGTCGATTCCGCCCATGGACATTCCAAAAATATTCTGGATGCCGTCCGCAGGATCAAAGACAAATATCCTCAGCTTCAGGTTATCGCCGGAAATATCGCTACCGGAGAGGCGGCAAAGGCGCTGATCGAGGCCGGAGCGGATGCCGTCAAGGTCGGGATCGGTCCGGGTTCCATTTGTACCACGCGCGTGGTTGCCGGAATCGGCGTTCCGCAGATTTCCGCAATCATGGACTGCTATTCCGTTGCAAAGGAATACGGCATTCCGGTCATCGCAGACGGAGGCATCAAATACTCCGGCGATATGACAAAAGCAATCGCCTCCGGCGCAGACGTCTGCATGATGGGTTCCATGTTTGCCGGATGCGACGAGGCTCCGGGTACCTTCGAGCTGTATCAGGGAAGAAAATATAAAGTATACCGCGGCATGGGTTCGATCGCGGCAATGGAAAACGGCAGCAAAGACCGCTATTTTCAGGAGGGAGCCAGAAAGCTGGTTCCGGAAGGCGTGGAAGGCCGCGTTGCATACAAGGGCACTCTGGAAGACACGATCTTCCAGCTGGTGGGAGGCATCCGCTCCGGTATGGGTTACTGCGGCTGCACCGATATCGAATCTTTAAAACAAAACGGAAAATTCGTTAAAATTTCCGCCGCCGCGCTGCGGGAAAGCCATCCGCACGATATCCATATAACCAAAGAAGCTCCAAACTACAGTACGGACGGCAACTAATCAACGAGGTGAAACAACTTGGGACCCGAAGATATTGTTCAAATCATCATATTATTTCTGCTGTTGCTGCTCTCCGCCTTTTTTTCCTCGGCGGAGACGGCGCTGACTACGGTAAATAAAATACGTATGCGTACTTTGGCGGAATCCGGCAGCGCGCGCGCCGCAAGGGTGCTTCGCGTTACCGACGATTCCGGCAAAATGCTGTCGGCGATCTTAATCGGAAACAACATCGTCAATCTGTCCGCTTCTTCGCTCGCCACCTCCCTTGCGATTCAATATTTCGGCAGTATCGGAGCCGGAATCGCAACCGGAATCCTTACGTTCCTGATCCTGATCTTCGGCGAGGTAACGCCGAAAACCATGGCGACCATACACGCAGACCGGCTGTCGCTGACCTTTGCGATCTTTATCGAATTTCTGATGAAGGTTCTGACGCCGCTGATCTTTATCATCAATAAGCTGTCCCTGGGCGTACTGTTTTTGCTGCGTGTAGATCCGAATGCCAAAGATACGCTTATGACGGAGGAAGAGCTGCGTACGATCGTGGACGTCGGACAGGAAAGCGGCGTCATTGAGGATGAAGCGCACGATATGATCCACAACCTGTTTGACTTCGGCGCATCCGAGGCAAAAGGAGTAATGGTTCCGCGCATCGACATGACCTTTGTCCAAAAAGACGCTACTTTCGAGGAGATCTTGACCATTTTTCGGGAAGATAAATTTACGCGCCTTCCGGTTTACGAGGACAGCACCGACAATGTCATCGGTATCATAAATATGAAAGACCTGCTGCTCTGCGAGGATAAAGAAGCCTTTTCCATTTCCGATATCATCCGCGAGCCGTACTTTACCTACGAACACAAAAATACGGCGGATCTGTTTATCGAAATGCGGAAATCTTCGATTTCGCTTGCGATCGTATTGGATGAATACGGCGTTACGGCAGGATTGATTACCCTAGAAGATCTTTTGGAAGAAATTGTCGGGGAAATCCGCGACGAGTACGATACGGACGAACAGGATGCCATTACCCAGTTAAGCAATCGGGAATTTATGGTGCTCGGCTCCGCAAATCTGGACGATGTCAGCGACGAACTCAACGTGAATTTCACATCCGACAATTACGATACCATCGGCGGCTATTGTCTGGATCTGCTCAATCACGTTCCGGAAAAGAACGAAATCGTGCTGACCGAAGACAATATCCTGCTCCGCATCGAAAAAATGGACAAAAACCGTATTGAAAAAATTTATATCAAGCTTCCGGAAAATCTACAGGAAACACCGCAGCCTTCTGCATAATGCTTCACTTCTTTTGCTGCATTTTGCTAAGCGCCGCCCGAAGAAGATTCCGGTAATCCGCCTCCTGCACCCAGCAGGAGGTTTTTGATAATCCGCCTTTTTTGTCCGATACCGGCTGTCCGCTGGAATCTTCAAAATACGCCGGACTGATAAATCTGCATTTTCCAAAGACCTGCATCCCGCTCTTTGCCGTCGTATCGGTCAGATGTACGGTAATGATCCGGACCGTCCGGTTTCCGGAGCTGTCCGTTACCACCGCGCGTTCCGTTACGCTTCCGCTTCCCGTAAAACCGCTGAAATCCGAAGCCGCATAATCCGAAAGCACAAACGAATTGCTTTCGTTCTTTCCATACGGGATCCTGCCATCCTCCGGATCCGCCGCCGTCATATGCGAAGCAAGCTCTCGCTCCGTAATCATGCCCTTTTGCGCTTCCTCCAACGTATAATACAAATCCTTTGCCGCAATTGCGGGCGCAAGATCCCAGACGGCATACAATGTAATGACCGCATGGTTGGTACCCGCCACGCCCGCCATTTTCGCAAGCTCGGCTGCCGGCACCTCCTCGCCCGCAGCATAATCCGGCCGGACCGTCTCCGCCTGTCTGCTCCATCCCAAAAACGTACAGGCTTCTTTTTCCCTGACAAATGCATTTTCCGGAAGACAAACGGTTTTGTCATACGCGGTTTCGATTGCCGCAACGCTTCCCCGCTCCGCTCCGTTCCCGTCAAAGACAACGGTATACCGATTGGGTGTCCAGATCCCGTAAAGGGAAACCGCCGGAGAATACTTTGCGATCCATTCGTTTGACACCGGACTGGTAACCGAATAGGCTGCGCTTCCTGCCTGTGCGCTGTGCGCCCATCCGAGCAGTTCATATCCCTCCCGATACCAGTTGGGATCGGAAAATTTCTGACCGCTGCTGCCGTAACTGAACACCTGCGTCCGCTTTACCGCATCTCCACTGGAACCATTCCGATAAAAAGTTACCGAAACCGTCTTTTGCTTCCCGTAGGCAGTCCACGTATAGTTTCCATTGACATAGGTGCCAAATCGGGAAGAATAGGAGGTTGTCGTTCCGCTCCAATAGGAAAAGACATATCCATTCTCCGGAGCCGCCGCAACCGTCACATACGTCCCGTAGCAGTAAAGTCCGCTGCCGCTGACCGAAGCAATTCCGCCGCCTTTCTTTAAGGTAATCCGGAAAAACAGACCGGTGGCATATTTATTAAAATACCCCTGCAGGGAAACCTTCGATGCGCTGCTCCAAGCTGCCGCGCCGACGATTCCCTGATAGGTTGTGTATACCTTTCCCCACGTCTTTCCGGAATCGTCGATTCCTCCTTTGACCGTCCCGTTTTGCACAATCGTCATGCACGCGTCAAACACAATACTGCAGTTCCCCTGCGCCAGCGTCTGCGCCGCCGACGAATTTAAGCGGGTTTTCAGGGAGGACAGCGATACGCGGTACAAAATATATTCGTAGCCGGATACATAATAGGTATTTACGCTCGACATATATCTTCCGCCAAGCTGAAAATAGAGCGTCTGAATTACCGCTCCTCCGGCATTTTTCAA
>CANQCX010000035.1 GCA_947591115.1 uncultured Lachnospiraceae bacterium
CGCAAGCACAGTGCTAAAAGAAAAGAACTGATTGTAAAGAGGATTCCAAAATGATACACTGATAGTAACGACATTTTACAATGATAAGGAGGAAACTATGGATTTTTCACAGGAATACAAGCAAAAACTTGTCTCTGCAGATGAAGCGGTTCAATTGGTTCAGTCGGGGAACTGGGTGGATTACGGCTGGTGCACCGGCACGCCGGACGCGCTGGATCAGGCTTTGGCGCGGCGCACTGACGAACTGACGGATGTAAAGCTGCGCGGAGGCATTCTGTTAAAACCGCTTGCCGTATTTGCGCGTGAAGATGCGGGCGAACATTTTTCATGGAACTCATGGCACATGTCAGGGATTGAACGGAAGCTGATCGCAAGGGGATGCGCTTATTATGCGCCGATCCGTTATTCCGAGCTTCCGCGCTACTACCGCGACTCCGCCGTCCCGCTGGATGTTGCGATGATTCAGGTTGCCCCGATGGATGCGCATGGATTTTTCAATTTCGGTCCAAACGCCTCCCATCTTGGCGCAATGTGCGAGAAGGCGAAGCATATTATTGTAGAAGTAAACGAAAATATGCCGCGATGCCTCGGCGGTACGGAAACAGGCATACATATTTCCAAAGTTACTTATATTGTAGAAGGGGAAAATCCGCCGATCGGAGAAATGGGCGCGGGCGGTCCTGCTACGGAGGTCGATAAAAAGGTGGCTGAGCAGATCGTGGCTCAGATCCCGAACGGAGCGTGTCTGCAGCTTGGCATCGGCGGTATGCCGAATGCCGTCGGCTCCCTGATTGCGGAATCCGACTTAAAGGATCTCGGCGTACATACGGAAATGTACGTGGACGCATTTGTAGACATCGCCAAAGCCGGTAAGATCACAGGCGCGCACAAGAGCATCGACCGTTTCCGCCAGACCTACGGTTTCGGCGCCGGAACCAAGAAAATGTACGACTATCTGGACGAAAATCCGGAAATGATGAGCGCACCGGTCAGCTACACCAACGACATCCGTTCCATTTCCGCGCTGGATAATTTTATTTCCATCAATAACTGCGTCGATCTGGATCTGTTCGGTCAGATCAGCTCCGAATCCTCCGGAACGAAGCATATCAGCGGAGCCGGCGGACAGCTTGACTTCGTGCTTGGCGCTTATTTGTCCAACGGAGGAAAGAGCTTCATCTGCTGCTCCTCCACCTTTACCGACCGGCAGGGCGTTATGCACTCCCGCATCCGGCCAACGCTGGCGGAGGGTTCCATTGTAACCGACACCCGCGCAAATACTCACTATATTGTAACGGAGTACGGTATGGTCAACGTCAAAGGCCTTTCCACATGGGAAAAGGCGGAGGCGATCATCAGCATTGCGCATCCGGATTTCCGCGACGAGCTGATCGCGGAAGCGGATAAAATGCATATTTGGCGAAGATCAAACAAATAAAGGCAGGAACCTTATGAGTGAAGAACACGAACATGGCCACGCGCATCCTCATACGCATACAAAAGCCGTACTCAACCGGATGAACCGCGCCATCGGACATATGGAATCCATCAAGGGCATGATCGAGCATGGAAGGGACTGCAGCGAGATCCTGATACAGATCGCGGCAGTCCGCTCCGCCATCAACAATATCGGGAAAATCATTCTGGAAGACCACATTGACCACTGTATTGTGGACGCGGTGGAAAACAATGACAAACAGGCGCTTCAGGATCTGAACGAGGCCATCAGCAAATTTATCAAATAAATACGGACTTTACAAAAGCGATTCCCAAAAAAGCCGAAAATTTACGCATTTTTTTGGCTTTTTGAATCGCTTTTTTATTGTCAGATTATTCAGAATGAATAAAAAGTAAGAATTTCTTAAGAATTTTTTATAAAAGTTACCTCTTGTTTTTGTGCATTTTTTTGTTAAACTATCGTTGTAAGTGAGGAGGTAAAGATGAATAGAAAATCAAATGTAATCAAAGAAAAAGAAACTACAACGGCATACACTCGCATGATTGCATTGCTCAATCAATATTCTCTGGTATTTCATGCGCTGCTTTCCTGCGGGGTGGTATTTCTGGTCGAATTCATTTCCAGAAGAAACTTCTTCTCGGCATGTACCTTTGTAGGAACGCATACGCTTGCCTACTTATATAATGCATTGATCGTATTTGCGTCCCTGACGCTGGTATATTTGTTCCGCAGAAGAGCTTTTTTAAGGATCGTCATCTGTGCATTCTGGACGTTCCTCGGGATCATCAACGGCTGCATCCTTTCCAACCGCGTTACGCCGTTTGGCTATACCGATCTGAAATGCATTTCGGATCTTCTGGCGATGAACAACACCAACTACTTTACGGCGCAGCAGGCAACCATCGCCGTAATCGGGATTGCACTGTTTTTGGTATTATGCGTCTTCTTATTTATCAAAGGACCAAAGTACCGCGGAAAAACGCATCGGCTTCCGGTATCGGTTGCGGCGCTTGCGATTTTGTTTATCGGACTTCCGGTAACCACACAGGCCGCGCAGAGTACCAATGTGCTTGCCAGCTATTTTTCCAATATTGCGCAGGGATATGAAAACTACGGCTTTATCTACGGCTTTTCTTCCAGCGTGGTAGACCGCGGAATGGATAAGCCGGAAAATTATTCGAAAGAAACCATCGACGCCATCCAGACAACGGTTCAGGCGCAGAAGGAGGAAACCGCCGTTACTGCGGAGGACGCTCCGAACATCATCTGCGTGCTCTTGGAATCGTTCTGCGATCCGGATGAAATTTCGTTTTTGAACTGCAGCGAGGATCCGATTCCTACCTTCCACTATCTGGAAGAGAATTACTCGACCGGATATCTGACGGTTCCGGTCGTAGGCGCGGGAACTGCCAATACCGAGTTTGAAATGCTTTCCGGAATGGGTATGCAGTTCTTTGGTACGGGAGAATATCCTTACAAAACCATTTTAAAGAAGACGGACTGCGAGAGCATTGCTTCCGCGCTTTCCTCCATCGGATACAAAACACATGCCGTACACAATAACGGCGGCAACTTCTACAGTCGTGTAAATGCATTTTCCATGATGGGCTTTGATACGTTTACCAGCAAGGAGCTGATGGACATCAAAACCTACACGCCAAACGGAAGCTGGGCAACAGATGATATTCTGGTAAACGAAACCATAAAAACACTGGATTCGACGCCGGCGCAGCCGGATTTTACCTACACCATTACCGTAGGAACCCATGGCGATTATCCGAAGGAGCCGGTCATCGCCCAGCCGCAGTTTACCGTTTCCGGCGTGGAAGATGAAGGCATGGCAAATTCGTGGACTTATTATGTGAATCAGTTAAACGAGGCCGACCGCTTTATTGCAGACCTGATCTCAGCGGTTTCCGAACGCAACGAGAATACGATCATTGTTCTCTTCGGCGATCATCTGCCGACTATGGGACTGACCAACGAGGATATGCTTTCCGGCGATATTTATAAGACCAATTACGTAACTTGGAACAATATGGGACTTCCGAAACAGGATGCCGATCTGTATGCATTCCAGCTTCTTGCGCATATTACGGATTCGGTCGGAATCCATGAGGGAACCGTTTTCAATTATCATCAGACGCAGAGCGGCTCGGAAACTTATCTGGAAGGTTTGGAAGAGCTGCAGTATGACATCCTTTACGGAAACCGTTACTGCTACGAAGATCCGACGTACAGTCCGGCAACCGATATTACTATGGGAATTGATGAGGTAACGCTTTCCGGCATGCAGGATTCCCTCGGTTCAACGTCTCAGGTCATCCTGTCCGGCAATAACTTTACCAAATGGAGCAAGGTTTATGTAAACGGAGAAAAAGTAGCTACGACTTATATTTCCTCCAATTACCTGATCATCAGTCAGGAAGATATTTCCGACGGCGATCATGTTGTCGTAAATCAGGTTGGCTCAAGCAACACCATTTTCCGAAGCTCTAACGAAGTCGTTTACGAATCCTCGGAGGCTTCGGAAGCTTCCGATTCGGAAATGACGGAATCATAATAAAAGAGAAAAATTCATGGGAATTTCCTATGACGCAAAAACGGGACCGCCGCTTTCACGAATGAAAATACTTCGTGCGGCAGTCCCGTTTTTTATTCCGCCATTTTCTTTAAAACTGCAAGCGCTTCCTCCATGTACGGATTTTCCAGATCATAAAACGCTCCGTCGTCCGCCATTTTCGCATATTCCGGATCCAACGGCAGCTTTCCCAAAACCTTTAGTCCCAGACCTGCCGCCGCCTCCTCGATATGGCTCTCTCCGAACAGCAGAATCTTTTTCCCGCAGTCCGGACATTTCAGATAGCTGAAATTCTCTATGATCCCCAGTACCGGAATGTTCATCATTTCCGCCATACGGAGCGCTTTGCGGACGATCATCTGCACCAGCTCCTGCGGCGAAGTCACGATTAAAATCCCGTTGACCGGAAGCGACTGAAAGACGGTAAGCGGTACGTCTCCGGTTCCCGGCGGCATATCCACGAACAGATAATCCAGCTCGCCCCATACCGTTTCGTTCCAAAACTGCTTGACCGCTCCGGCGATGACCGGTCCTCTCCATACCACCGGTTCTTCTTCATTTTCCATCAGCAGGTTAATGGACATGATCTTGATGCCGCCTTTGGCCTCCAACGGGTACATTCCCGCTTCATCGCCGATTACATCTCCATGCACCCCGAACATCTTTGGAATGGACGGTCCCGTAATATCGGCATCCAGAATTCCGACCTTATATCCCGCTTTCGCCATTGCCGCGGCAAGGGAGGAGGTAACGAACGATTTTCCGACGCCTCCTTTTCCGCTGACAATGCCAACTACATGTTTAATATTGGAAGCGCTGTTCATCGGCTCCTGCATACTCTGCGCTCCGGTATTGCCCGAACACCCTTCGCAGCTTGATCTTGAGCAGCTTGATGCACTGCTGCAATTTTTATTTTCCGGCATGATCCTTCCCTCCATTTATGTTTGATTTTAAATAGGCATCTTTATCCACTTCAATCATCGTACGGTATTCCTGTCCCAGCCTGACCTCTGTCTTTTCCTGAATCGCGATTTTCAGCTTTTCATCTGAGAGCCGAAAATGATACGGAACTACGATATCAAAGATCAGCTCGGTATGCGATCCTTTCTCTGCAAGATGAAAATCATGCATGGTAATGACCGGATCCACCTCATGAAGCATTGCCAAAACTTCTTTTTTCAGTTCGTCGATCCGCTCGTTTGCCGTTTCCACCGGATCCATATGAATGGTAACGCTGCAGCCCATTTCTTCCCACAGCCGTTTTTCGAGCCGGTCGATAATCTCATGAATCGTACGGATCTCACTCTCCGCCGGCACCTCCGCGTGCAGGGAAACCATTCTTTGTCCCGGCCCGTAATCGTGCACGATCAGATCGTGTACCCCACTTATATTTTCATCAAAATTCAGTACAATATTCTCCAGCCGCTCTACAAATTCCCGCTCCGGAGGCTGTCCGAGCAGCGGATTCAACGTATCTCTTGCCGCGCCAAAACCGGCATAAAAAATAAAGCACCCGACCAGCACTCCGCAATATCCGTCTACGTACCAATCCGTAAAAAATCCGATCAGCGCGCCGATCAGCACCACCAGCGTCGCAGCCGCGTCGCTTAAACTGTCCGTCGCTACCGCCAGAATCGCAGCGGAGTGTATTTTTTTGCCGATCCGATGATTGTAAAACGCCATATAGCATTTTACCAGTATCGAACCGGCCAAAAGAGCCGCAATCCAGCCGTTAAATTGTACCTGCTGCGGATGAAGGATCTTGACTACGGAATCGCGGATCAGCTCCATCGCCATAAACAGGATTACTGCCGCCACCACAAGACCGGAAACATATTCCATCCGCCCATGTCCGAACGGATGCCCCGAATCCGGCTTCTGTCCCGCCAGCTTAAAGCCGGCAAGCGTTACGATCGACGAACCGGCGTCGGAAAGATTGTTCAGCGCATCCGCCGTAATGGAAATGGAGCCGCTGAGCCACCCCGCGCACAGCTTCCCCGCCGATAAAAGCAGATTAAAAAAGATTCCCGCCAAGCCGCAGATCATACCGCAGAGTCCGCGTTTCTGCACCTCGGACATATCCTCCCGCATCCATAGGCGTGAAAAAATCGTTATCATACTGCTACCCCAGAAAACTACTCGATCTTTCCAAAATGTTCAAACGGATAGTAAACAAACAGCGCTTTTCCGATAATTTTATCCTTGGCCACAAACGGATGCTCCCAATATCTGGAATCATTGGAGTTGTTGCGGTTATCCCCCATGACCAAATAGCTGTTCTCCGGTATCTGGAATTCGTACGGTCCCGTCGCACGAATCCATTCTTCCTTTAGATAATCCTCCTGCAGCGGTTCCTTTGAATCGTTAATATAGACTCTTCCCTGCGTAATGGTAATCTTTTCGCCCGGCAAACCGATAATACGCTTGACATATTTCTGCGTTTCATCATCCGGATATTTAAAAATAATGATATCCCCGCGCTCCGGTTCGGAATTCAGATACGACAGGCGGAATCCGAACAGATTATCGCCGGTCATGATGGTATTTTCCATAGAGCCGGTCGGAACCGTTGCATTGATGATGATGAAATTTTTCAGGATCAGCGCGGCGCCGATTGCAACCACGAATGTCATTACCCAGCTGAGCAATTCCCTCTTCCAGCGAAATTCTTCTTTTTCTTTCTTTGCTTTCTTTTTGGCATCCGGTCTGCGCGTTGGTTCCTCCGGAAGATCCATCTCCGTTACAAGATCTTCATTTTCTTCATCCTCTTCGTTTAAATCCAGAACTTCCAGTTCTTTCTCTCTGGTATCTATCCTCTCTGTTTTCATAACGGCTTCTTTCTCAAAAAAATATTGTTTTTGTAGATACTGATATATTATAAATCATTTCCGCTCTGGGAACAACTACAATCTGGAAGAAAATGCGAAGACTTTCTTATAAAATAAAATGTACCCTGCAGCCAGCGCGTACACATTGCTGCAGGGCATCATAATATTAACTGTGGAAAAACTTCCTCCATGCAATCAGTCCGGTTCCCCATCCCGCAACGATCAACAGCAGCAGATATTGCAGAATGTCCGTTGGATCGGAAGTCGGCGTGATTGGCGCCGGTTCCGGAATCTTCTCATTCACAACCGTTAATTCTGCAATGGCGCCGCTGTCCTTTTTATAAATACCCTGATCCAGCTGCAGCGTTCCGGCCGTTTCTACCGTAAATTCATACGGTGTATCATCTAATACATATCCCTCCGGCGCCTTTGTTTCTACGAAACGATAGGTTCCATACGGCAGCGCTTCTATCACAATCTGACCAAAAGAATTCGTGGTCAGCGCCTCGGACATCGTCTTCCAATAGTATGCTCCGCCTTCATCTCTTTCCCATTTTGCATCGGAAAGCGCCTCGGATTCCGCAAGTTCATACTGTTTCTTTTGAAAAAGGAACACGGCTCCCTGTAATGCCTGACCGTCAGAATTGGTTTTATTTAAAATGACTGCAGAAAACCGCTCTACAGCAAATTTGGCTTCCAGCGTCTGCTCCCAGCTGCCTGATTTCTCTTCTTCCTTTGAGACACATGCAAGAAGCGGCTGAATTCGAAAAGTTATATCCTGATCCTGTACTGCGCTCTGTACCACTAAATACAATTTATGTAAAGAAACTCCCGTAAAACGGGCATTTCCACTTTCATCAATTTTTGCGGTTTTTCCCTCTAAGAAAGCGGACTGCGCGTAAAGCTGTAAGATTTCCGCCGTCTGCTGCACTTTTTCCGATGTTCCAAGAGACGTAAGATCCGCGCCGCTTTGCGCAAATTCCGGAGTAAATTCATAAACCCCTTCCTGTTCCTCTGCAACCTCATACAACTCCATTACAATTCCATTTGCATCAGAATCCACATGGATGTTAAGCGTTCCTCTCTGATTGGCGTTGGATTCCGCCGCCTCCGTTCTTCCCGGGAAACAGCAAACCACGATTGAAAGAAATAACATCATTACCGCGAAACTTTTTAAATAATAAGATTTCATGCGCGCTCCCTCGCAAACTTTTTCTTTTTGACCGGCAGAAACAAAATCAGTAAAACAATTGCTATCACTATCATCAATCCTATCACGCTCCAAAAACCAACAACCGCTCCAAGCGGCCACCCCGCCTGCTCTGGCACATCCGAAGGTGGCATGGGATATTCGGCGTCCTGCGTTTCGGGATCGTACGGGGTCGTATACGGAATCCGCGTACCGCGCACAAGAAGACGGTGGTCATTGACCCCATAAGGCGTACAGGTTAAAAGCGTAACATAATCTTCCCCCTGTACAATCTGAATTTCTTCGTCTTCCGCCGGCTCTACAACTTTCGTCTGATCCACCCGGTATGCCAGAATACGATCTAAAACATGGATGTAAAACACATCTCCCGGTACAAGCCGGTCAATATTGGTAAACAATTCCGCAGTCGGAAGTCCTGTATGTCCAGCCAAAACGGAATGCGTGCTTTCCCCTCCGATTGGGAGAGAGGTTCCTTCCATATGACCGATTCCCATTTGCAGCGCTTCTTCCGAAGTTCCATGAAAAATAGGAAGATAGATCTCCAGCTTGGGAATATCCACATAACCAAGCGCATCGGTTACGGCAAGCAAATCTCCGTAGCGAACCGATGATGCTGCATCGGAACCGCCTTGTGCAAGCGAAGCATTGTAATCCTGCGCCTCTTTTTCCAGATCTGCGATTTCAGAGGCATCCAGATTCTGTGTGATGTCATCATAAGCGGCAATCTCTACTCTGGAAGTATAAAGAAAAATCCAATTACTGACGGTTGGGTACAGATAAATTCCGATTCCCGTCAGAAAAAGCAGAAAGATTACCACATACGGCAGTCTGTTTTTTATCCGCTTTTTTCTATCTGTCATACGGCTTCCCCTATTTTTTCTTAACACGTACCAGAAAATATCCCAAAAAATACTGAATGAACGCAACCACCAGAATTATGATTACCGGAAGCAGCTGGCGTAAGATTTCCCTGTTCCGGTACTCTTTTGCCGTCGAAGGAAGAAAAGAAGTATGACTCAATTCTCCATAAGGAACCCGTTCGCCGTGGACTAAAAGCCGTTTATCGTTAATTCCGTACGGGGTACAGGTCAGCAGCGTAACACAGTCCCGGTTCGTCTTAATATACAAACTTTCCGCCATATCCGGCATTACCATCTCAATCTGATTGACCTTATAAGCCAAAACACGATCCAGCGTATGAATGTAAAAGAGATCTCCCTCTTTCATCCGGTCCAGATTCGTAAGCATTTCAGCCGTCGGAAACCCCGTATGACCTGCAATCACACTGTGCGTATTGATTCCGCCAATGGGAATTGATGTGTTTTCCAGACATCCGCATCCTTTTTTCAGAATCTCGTCAGTCGTTCCGTAATAAACCGGTAAATACACATGAATCGATGGGATATCCAGATAACTGACCACGTCTTTCGTAATCCTCAGCTTTTTTGCATCCGTATCAGCCACCTGCCCATTGTACAACGCCGCATTATATGCTTCCGCTTCCTTAATCTGAAGTTCCAGCTCACTATCCGGCATTTCCTGAACAGTTTCCTCGTATTCGGCAATCTTGGAATCCGTTGTAATCAGCAAAACCAGATTTCCGATAAACGGATACAAAAACACTGCTACGCCTGTAAAATAAAGCAGTGAAATCAATACCAGCGGCCATTTTGCTTTCTTCCGCCGCCGCATTCTCACTTACCTTCATCTGCATGTCTTCTTTTTAAAAAGAAGAACAGCATTCCTCCTGCAAGCAGTACAATGCCTATTCCAACGATCTGAAAGATTCGTGTTCCGATTCCACCGGTTCCCGGAAGAACAGATCCCGGAATGTTTTCTACTTTTACAGTTCCGTCCTCTCCCGGACCTCCGGAATAGGTAAACTTTCCGTTGAATTCGAAAGAACTCCCGTCCGTGGAAGCAGTTATGGTAATGGTCATATCCGCATGCTTATGATATCCGTGCGGCGCTGTGGTTTCCTCCAAAATATAGGTTCCCGGAGCCAGATCTTTAAAGGAAATGTTGCCGTCGCCCTTTGTTGTCTGCGGCTCTCCGACCGGATCCCCCTTTTCGCCCTGATTATCTTTATAGAGCGTAAACGCTGCACCGCTTAGTGGAACATCCGAGCCCTGATACTTAAATACCTTAAGTTGTGCCGTATAAACTTTAACCTCATCATCCAATTCGCCTTCTCCTTTTCCGGTAGAAAACTCATTGGAAAATTTCAGCGTTCCTTCATTCGGGTTTCCCCCCGTACCGATGACTGCATTGCTGTTAACAACCGCTCCAAACGTAATCTTGACTGGTTGATTCTCATTATTCAGTACATAGCTGTCTGCAAACGTTACCTTAAATGTAAAGTCTTCGCCCTCGTCGTCCGTGTCGTCTGTATCCAATACCCATGTAGCCGCACTTGCCGTTACTTCACTGTCAGCAACATAAACCTTTACTTTTTCGCCGTCTGCCGCCGTATCATTATTAAATGTAAGACCTTCACTCAGCTTATCCATTACCGTGAAGTCCGTTTCCAGCTCCTTTACCTCCGATCCGTAAGCAGGAATATGGGTCTCTAGCTGATAATGTACAATATCCTTCTCTCCTGCCACTGCCGTATTTCCTGTGGAAGAAACCGCCCCATCCGTGGTTTCGTTGACGTCAAGAATTTTCTTATCAAAATCAATATCCGAGGCCTTTGCCGTTAAAGGTACATCTTCATCGGTTACGCTTGCCAAAATAGGCGACAAGATTTCCGGTCCCTTCCCAATAACCAGATAATATCCCGGATCCAGAGAAACCTGAGTGCCTGCAGCAATATTGCTCTGTACCGCTAATGCACCGGAAATTTTTCCTTCCAGTTCTTTTGCAAGTTCTATCTTCTCACCGGATGGTAAAGTATTATCTACCTCTTTGCTGGATTTTGTCTTCCACAACAACGCCTTATTTCCATCCCGCTTTGCCTCCAAAACATCGGAAAAAGCAGTTTCCGGAGTAAAGTAAAAACTGTCCTCCCCCTCATCTTGCACTGCTTTGGCAACCAGATAAAAATCATATGTTGCGCCGCTTGGGTCAGCCGGAGTCGTCACATTTTTCTTTGCAAGGTCCGCCGCCTTTGCAACCTTTGCCGGAACCAGTGTGATTAAGAGCAACAGAACCAGAATCCCCAAACTTACTACTTTCTTTTTCATTTTTCTCTCTCCTTTATCTATGTTTTTTTGCACGATATAAAGCGGAAACTCCCGAAAAAATCCATGCAATTCCCGAAATGGAAAGTGCAGCGGTTCCCAATAATACACAGACCCACATTGGAGATTTTTCTCCCTCGCCCCCTGCATCCGGTAAGACGATTTCAGGTCTCATCCGCGTATTGGTAATTACATTTTTAGAATCAGAAAAACCGTCGTCCGGATCTTCCTGTGTGTATGTGACTTTAAATTTCTCATCAAACCGCTGTTTCTCCTGATCGATCAACGTGTGCTCGTCCGTATCATATTCCAGCACACGATACTGATATGGATTGCCGTCATCATCTCTTTGTTCCAAGCCGCTGATGGTCTTTTTCCATTCATCTGCTGCCGTTAAAGTAAATATTTTACCCGGTACCTCAAGCCAACCGGTCCCTTCCGTTTTACGCTGAAGCTGACAGGCAATTTCCGTATACGTATCTTCAAACCCTTTCATATCCCAACGTTTCTCAATCTGCAGCGAAACGGTTCCCCTGTTTTGAAATTCGTAGGAATACTCGGTATCAGCCTTTGCGATTACCCCACTGACAGATCTGGAGTCCTGATCCACACCATCCCGTATGGAATCTTCTTTATCCTCGACGGTACGCTCTCCCGAAACAACCTTATCCAAAACACTATGATCGGTCGGCAGAAGTTCATGAATGGTAAATTCCGTACCTGCCGGAATACCGGTAATGACTTCCTCCTCTCCAACTTGTAAGGTAAACGGTCCCATGTTTACCTCTTCCGTCGTCTCCAATCCGATTCCGCCCACATTGTAAAAGGAAACGTAAAACGTATAGCTTCCCGTAAGCGGATTGCTCTTTATAGACTGCGCCTTTTTGATCTTTAAAGAACCTGTTTTTACCGTATTGGTATATACCACTTTTAGCTTTGTGGCGGTAACCACCAGATCGTCCGGCGTCTCATACGAACGGAAGACAATCGTTGGTTTCTCCGGCTGGGTTCCGTCATATGCATTTTGCAGTTTCTTTCCATCCATACTGCCGAATTGTACGGTTTCTGTACGGTCGTCGTCTATTGCCGTCCCTGCCACATTCCGGAGTGAGGAAATCGCACCGTTCGTTACCAGATTCCCTTCTGCAAACGAGGTTACCGGTTTTCCGCTTTCGTACAGCGTCCATTTCGTATCAAACAGCGCCTTTTGATCTGTTGTTAAATCTTCGTTTAAATAAATGTAGCTGCCGCGGCGGAACTGGTCCACAAATGTCACGGTTTCATGGTTTTTCAGAAAGAATTCGCTTTCGTTTCCAATCGTCCGGGTGTGGTCATCCCCATCCTCATCCTTTGTTGCATTGTCTGTGGTATAGATTGCTCCGGTAACGTTTTCCAGCTGTCCGCTTGTTGCCGAACCATAATCCGCAATCTCATACTGCTTTTTCACAAATCCGGTATCTTCTCCGCGACTGGTTTCCGGCTGGAAGATAAAATCATTCAGATAAATGCTGACCGGATCATCGTATTGGAAACTGATACTCTGAACCTTCGTTTCATCAAATCCATCCTGTTTACTCAGCTTATCGAGAAGAACCCGTACCTGAATCCATTGCTTCGCCGACAGATCCGGGATTCCCAGCAGCCGTCCTCCGTTTAGAAATCCTCC
>CANQCX010000036.1 GCA_947591115.1 uncultured Lachnospiraceae bacterium
GCGCGCCAGATTGTGGCTCTGGAGGCCCAGGGTTCGAATCCCTGTATCCACCCTGTTGCGGTAGACGCAGCAACGATATGAGTGTTGGGCTATCGCCAAGCGGTAAGGCACAGGATTTTGATTCCTGCATTCGTTGGTTCGAATCCAACTAGCCCAGTTGGTTTCCATACAATACAAATATGGGACATTAGCTCAGGTGGTAGAGCACTTGACTTTTAATCAAGTTGTCCGGGGTTCGAATCCCCGATGTCTCATTGAAAAGGAGAATACAAAAAAGTATTCTTCTTTTTTATATCATAGTATTGCTTTTTGCGGAAGCTAACGGTATAATTGCAAAGTGAGTTTTTTGCGGGTATGGCGGAATTGGCAGACGCGCCAGATTTAGGTTCTGGTGGGCAACCATGCAGGTTCAAATCCTGTTACCCGCATGATCGGAAAATTTCCCATGAATTTCCTATAAAATTTTCCATGAAAACTTCCATGAAAACTTCCCCATGAAAAGGCTTGACGGATTTGTGCAAATAGGGCATAATATCAATGGGTATTGTGCTGTGCGTATCGCATGGGGAGATACTTTGGGACGGGCTTATAGCTCAGCCGGTTAGAGCGCACGCCTGATAAGCGTGAGGTCGGTGGTTCGAGTCCACTTAAGCCCATGATAATGGATGCCTGTCTTTGCGGACGGGCATTTTTTATACCATATCATGTATGGAAATGTTATCGGATAAAATCAATTTTCCGTCGTGGCCATAGCTTGGAATGCGTTTGGTACTGCTCGTTGATCCAGTCCGCCGTCTGCCGTCTGCCTTCTTCGGTAAACGGAAAACAGGCGTCTATTTTGCGGCTGTCCTCCGTAAGCGAAAAGATGTACGGCCCGGGCCAAACCCATGCATGGAAAACGGCCTCCTCCCCGTCTGGGATTTCCCGCCGGATCAGAAAACGCATTCCGCCGATCCAGCCGGTAAAAGAGGCTTTTTTATAATAATTGAGATTTAATATTTCTTCGTAAGTAATCAAGTGAACACCTCCGGATAGTGCAATTATAGCAGAATCATGCATTTTTGTACACAAGGAAGAGAGCTGATTTTGTCGGAAGTTCTTTGTAGATATTTTGCGCGGTATCATATATAATAACAAATAGACGCAGAAAAGAGGACAATGCGATGTTTGGAGTAGAAGACGAATTCAAAGAATTAAAAACGGCGCTGCAGACGCTGGACTGCGATATGGCGTTTGTGAAAAGCTGGCAGAAGTCTTACGATAAAACGAGAAAGCTGCTTCCGGGCGTAATCGGCAGGTACTCTGCCGCACGCAGCGCGGCGGTTCAGGCAGAGAGCATACTGGAACGCTTGGAGCAGTCCATGAAAGATAAAGATACTGCCGTATGGAGCAGGGAGCAGCTTCGGGAATTTCAAATGCACATTCGGGAATTAAAAAAGCTGCAGAATGCCTTCGACCATGAATTTCTGGTCAGCAAAGAAGACAAGGAGCTGCACCTGACCTATCAGACGGTTATCAAGCTGGGCGCAAAGCTCGGGGAGGAGATGCAGCAGCGTATCATCCTGCAGAGTGAGATCGAAAACGCGCTTTCTCTGTTAAAGGAAAATCTGGAAAAAGAAATTCCGGATTATTTCCAGCTTGGATTTTTTTATCTGCACGATACGGACGAGTCGCTGGTCGATCTGCCGCCGTCGGGAAGATTAGAACGGCTCCGTCAAAATTTTGAAACGGAGTTTTACGCGCCGATGACAAAGCTGCTGACGGATGCGATACAAAAAGCGGACACGCTCAAAGATACGCTGGAAACAGAACAAGGCAAAAGCCGCAGGGCGGACAGAATTTCGGAGGAGCTGCGGGTGCTTTGGAATAAAGAGGGAGAGAACGTCCCGCCTCAGGAGCGGGCGGACAGACTGGTCAGGCAGCTATGCGCACAAGCGGTACAGGCAGCCGAAAGAAAATAGCAGAAAAAGGAGTCGAATTTATGAGACAAATACCGAAAGCCGGAGAAAAATATCGACATTTTAAAAACCGTTTTTATCAGATCGCAGCAGTCGCGGAGCATACGGAAACCGGAGAACTGCTTGTGATCTATCAGGCGCTTTACGGAGATTACCGCGTATATGCAAGACCGCTGGAAATGTTTATGAGTGAAGTGGATTCTGTAAAATACCCGAACGCCACGCAAAAGTACCGTTTTGAACGTGTGGAGCTTGCCGCGGAAAATAACGGACAGACGCCGGCTGCAGCAGGCGCGCAGGACGAACCGGCGGAAGCGCCAAAAGAAAATCAAAAAGAAACTTCAAAAGAAAGTTCCAAAGAAACGTTCAAAGAAAATGTCCAAGAGGAAGTCGATCCGAAGCTGATGGCGTTTCTGGATGCGGAATCATTTGAAGAAAAATACAATATTCTGGTATCGATGAGGGATTCCGTTACGGATTCGATGATCAACAATCTTGCGGTGGTCATGGATGTCGTCATTCCGGAGGGCGATCTGCTGCAGCGGTATGAGGATTTAAAGCTGGCGGTTCGCACGCGTCAGCGGTATGAATACGCGAACCGCCTTCGATAAGACCTTTGATAAGAAAATACGAAAACAAACGCTCAGGGTCTGCGCCGGCTCAATACGCTGTTCTGGTATTCTCCGGAAGCGGAAACGTCTTTTCCGAACCAGTCCGGCGGCGTAAAGGAATCGGCGTCCTCTACGGATTCAAACTCGACCTCCACCAGAAGAAGCGGCGCAAGGACGCCCTCGAAGACATCCAGCTCCGCGGTAAGGCGGTCGTTTAAAGGGATGAGATAGCGCGTTTTTTCGATGAGCAGACCGTCAATTTTCGGAAGCATATGCTCAAAGGCCTCTTTGGTAAGCGGCAGGTTGTATTCTTCGCGCGCGATGAGGCCGAACCCCTTGTAGGTCAGATAGTAATCGTCATTGGAGCGGCGGATGCGCACAACAGGGCGAGTATTCAAATACCCCTGTGCAATCTTTTGGGACGGATATTCGGCGTAATCTTTTGGAAGCTGCCGGACAAGATATTTACGTTCGATTTCCATAGGAAAACTCCTTTCCTGTAACTGTTTTCTAGGCAAATGCTTAACTTATCATAACATGAACCGGTAAGATAGTCACTATAAAAGTAATTTCAGGAGGAAAAGAAAATGAGCAGAATCGGTATTTTTTTAGCGGACGGATGCGAGGAGATTGAAGCGCTTACCGTCGTGGATGTTGCACGCAGGGCGCAGATCGAGACAGTTATGATTTCTGTTTCCGGAAAAAAAGAGGTAACGAGCTCCCACAGCGTGACGTTTCAGACGGATATCGGAAAAGAAGCTGCGGATTATTCCAAGCTGGACGGAATCGTGCTTCCGGGAGGAATGCCGGGAACCTTAAAATTAGGCGAGGATTCCACCGTCTGCGAAACCATCCGTTCCTTTGCCGGAGAGGGAAAACTGGTTGCCGCCATCTGCGCCGCCCCAAGCGTTTTAGGACAGGAGGGACTGCTTCAGGGCAAACGGGCGACCTGCCATCCGGGATTTGAAGAAAAACTGCTGGGCGCGGAGTTTTCTGACGCGTGCGTGGTGCGCGACGGCAATATCATTACCAGCAGGGGCATGGGAACCGCCATTTCGTTTGCATTGGAAATCGTTCGTTATTTTCAGGATGATGAAGCGGTCGAAAAACTGAAAACGGCGCTTGTTTTTGCGTCATAGGGTTTGGCAAAAAAGCGTAAGACGGAGAAACGTGAAAGAAGCATCTCCCAAAGCAAAACTGCACTGGGAGATGCCTCTTTCATTCGTGATTATTATTTCATCTGTTCTTCCTGCTTCATGATCATCTTCTTGACCATTTCGCCACCGATAGAACCAGCCTGTTTCGAAGTTAAGTCACCGTTGTAGCCATCCTTTAAAGGTACTCCGATTTCGCTTGCAACTTCTTCTTTGAAACGCTTCATAGCTTCCTTTGCTTCCGGAACTGCCATACGTCCGGAACCGGAATTGTTTGAACTTGCCATGTTTTTCACCTCCTTTACAGTACATAGTCTTTCCCGCGAAGGAAAAAATATGAGAAAACAGGCGTGACAATAATTGGCAGATTTGGCGATTGTACACAATCAAAATAAAAGATGAAATGCGATTGAAAAACAGGGGGAAATATCTTATGAAAAGAAAGCATGCGTGGATTTTGCTTTTTGCAGCCGTCAGCCTGTGCGCCTGCGGGCAGCAGGAAAAAATGCAGAAAGCAGAAGGCGTAAGGCTGGAAGCGGCAAAGGAAATGCAGACAAAAATGACGGAAAAAGAAAAGGAGATGACGCAGAAAATGAAGCAGGAGGCTGCAGCAAGGGAGGCAGCGGAAAAAGCGGCAGCAGAAAAGGCAGCAGCGGAAAAGGCAGCAGCAGAGAAAGCGGCGGCGGAAAAGGCGGCAGCAGAGAAGGCGGCGGCGGAAAAGGCAGCGGCGGCGCAGGGAGATTTTTACTATACGGCGCTGACCGACGAAATCAAAGCGCGGATTACCGGAATTTCTTATCCGGACACAGCGGAACCGCTGCAGATCAGCTATCAGGAGCTGGCGTACGTACATGTCCTGCATTACGATTTTAACGGAAACGTAAAAGAAGGAGAGCTGGTCTGCAATCAGGCGATCGCCCGCGATCTGACGGAGATCTTTCAGGAATTGTACCGATGGAAATACCCCATCGAAAAAATCCGTCTGGTGGATGAATACGGTGGAAACGATGAACGCTCTATGGAAGACAACAATACCTCCTGTTTTAATTATCGGGTTATTTCCGGAACGACGCGTTTGTCCAACCATTCCTACGGAACAGCGATCGACATCAATCCGCTGTACAATCCGTATGTGGTAACGCGCTCCGACGGGACAACGTCCATACAGCCGGCAAACGGTACGGCTTATGCAGATCGGAATGCGGAATTTTCCTATAAGATCGATCATGAGGATTTGTGCTACCGTTTATTTACCCAGCATGGGTTTACATGGGGCGGAGATTGGAAGAATACGAAAGATTATCAGCATTTTGAAAAGAAATACTAGCCAACCATAAAATCTTATGCTATAATGCTTTAATGACTGTAGTGGTCGCAGTATGCCCTTTTTTTGGGCGCTTACCGAATAAAAAGAGATGCCGGAGGCGGCTCTGAAAGAGAGTTAAGGAGGAAAGACACAAAGAATGAGTGTACAGGTTGAGAACTTAGAAAAGAATATGGCGAAGCTGACCATTGAGGTTTCGGCGGAGGATTTGGAAAAGGCGTTAGAAGCGGCTTATCAGAAGCAGAAGCATCAGATCAGCATTCCGGGCTTCCGTAAGGGAAAAGTCCCAAGAGCAATGGTGGAGAAGATGTACGGAGCCGGCATTTTTTATGAAGAAGCTGCAAACAGCCTGATGCAGGCAAATTATCCGGCTGCCGTTGAAGAAAGCGGGATTGACATTGTTTCCCGTCCGACCATCGACATCGTTCAGATCGAAAAAGGCAAGCCGTTTATCTATACGGCGGAGGTAGCGGTAAAACCGGAAGTTACGCTTGGAAAATATAAAGGAGTGACCGTAACAAAGATAGATGTTTCCGTAAGCGAGGAGGACATCGCGGAGGAGCTGGAGAAAGAGCGCAGCCGCAACGCAAGAATGGTTACCGTAACCGACCGGCCGGTGGCTGACGGAGATACGGTAGTGATCGATTTTGCGGGAACGATCGACGGAGCTGCATTTGAGGGCGGCACAGCGGAGAATTATTCTCTGGTCATCGGCTCTCATTCGTTCATCGATACGTTTGAGGAACAACTGATCGGAAAGAACAGCGAAGAGGAAACCGATGTCAACGTAACGTTTCCGGAGGATTATCAGGCAAGCGAGCTGGCGGGAAAAGCCGCAGTATTCAAGGTAAAGATCCACGAGATCAAAACCAAAGAGCTGCCGGAGCTGGATGATGAGTTCGCACAGGACGTTTCGGAATTTGACACGCTGGCGGAGTATCGCGAGGACGTAAAGAAGCGTCTGGAAGAGCAAAAAGAAGCGGAAGCATCGCGCACCAAAGAGGATGAAGCGATTCAAAAGATCATTGATAAATCCAAAATGGAGATTCCGGAGGCGATGATCGATACCCAGTGCGAAACGATGCTTGACGAATTTGCGCAGAGACTGGCGCAGAGCGGACTGCAGATGGAGCAGTATCTGCAGCTTTCCGGACAGACAGCGGCGAATTTAAAAGAGCAGATGCGTCCGGAGGCGCTCAAGAGAATCCAGAGCAGCCTTGTACTTGAGCAGATTGCCAAAGAAGAAAATATCGAGATTACCGAAGAAGACATGGAAGCGGAATACGCGCGGATGGCGGAGGCTTACGGAATGGAAGCCGACAAGATCAAAGAGTACATGGGCGACGCGGAGAAAGAATCCATGCAGAGCAATCTGAAGATCGTAAAGGCGGCAGATCTGGTTATGGAGAATGTCAAAGAACGTGCAAAGGCCAGAACCAAGAAGGAAAAAGAAGCAGACACCGAGGAGTAAACCTGTTATAAAGGAAAAACTGTGGACTGGTCCGGAATTTGCCGGACCGGTCTTTTGAACTTATATAAAGGAGGCATTTTCATATGAGTTTAGTACCTTATGTCATCGAGCAGACCGGAAGGGGAGAGCGCAGTTACGACATTTATTCCCGTCTGCTGAAGGATCGTATCATATTTTTAGGAGAAGAGGTCAATGAAGTAACGGCAAGCCTTGTTGTCGCGCAGCTTCTGTTTCTGGAATCGGAAGATCCGGGAAAGGATATTCACTTGTATATCAATTCTCCGGGCGGTATGGTAACCGGAGGCATGGCGATTTATGATACCATGCAGTATATCAAATGCGACGTATCTACGATCTGTATCGGAATGGCTGCCAGCATGGGCGCGTTTTTGCTGGCGGGCGGAGCAAAGGGCAAACGTCTTGCGCTGCCGAACGCGGAGATCATGATCCATCAGCCGTCCGGCGGAGCAAAAGGACAGGCGACGGAAATCCAGATCGCTGCGGAAAATATCTTAAAAACAAAGAAAAAATTAAATGAGATTCTGGCTGCGAACACCGGAAAACCGTATGAAGTCATTGCAGCCGATACCGAGCGCGACTATTATATGTCCGCGGAGGAGGCAAAAGAATACGGTTTGATCGACAGCGTGATCACAAGCAGATAGCGTACGCATTCTTTGTTACCGCATCAATCAATAGCAGGAATCTTAATTGGAGAGGAAAAATGACAGGTAGAAATAACATGAACGGAAACGACTCAAAACAGAATGATATTGTATATTGTTCCTTTTGCGGGAAATCACAGAAAATGGTCAACCGTCTGATGGCGGGACCGAGCGGAGCATATATCTGTGATGAATGTATTGACGTCTGCGCAGAAATCCTCGAGGAGGAGGAAGCCGCGGAAAATGCGGAAGGGATCAACTTATTAAAACCGGTAGAATTAAAAGAGTTTTTGGACGAATACGTCATCGGACAGGAGCAGGCGAAAAAAGTGCTGTCCGTTGCCGTTTATAACCATTATAAACGTGTGCTTTCCGGAAAAAATCTGGGCGTGGAGCTGCAGAAAAGCAACATCCTGATGCTCGGACCGACCGGCTCCGGAAAAACTCTGCTGGCGCAGACGCTCGCAAGGATATTAAACGTGCCGTTTGCGATCGCGGACGCTACGACGCTGACGGAGGCGGGATATGTCGGAGAAGACGTGGAAAATATCCTTTTGAAGCTGATTCAGGCGGCGGACTATGATGTAGAGCGCGCGGAGCTGGGAATCGTCTATATTGACGAGATCGATAAAATTACCAAGAAAACAGAAAATGTTTCCATTACCAGAGATGTGTCCGGCGAAGGCGTGCAGCAGGCGCTTTTGAAGATCTTGGAGGGTACGGTCGCATCGGTGCCTCCTCAGGGCGGAAGAAAGCATCCGCAGCAGGAGCTGATCCCGATTGACACCACCAATATCCTGTTTATCTGCGGCGGCGCATTTGACGGATTGGAAAAGATCATCGAGAGCCGTCTGGATGCCAAAACGATCGGATTTAATTCCGATGTCAAGGCAAAACGGGAAATGAACATCGGAGAAGCGTTTAAACATGCGCTTCCTCAGGATTTTGTAAAATTCGGCCTGATACCGGAGTTTATCGGGCGTGTTCCGATTACCGTATCACTGGATTCGCTGGATCGGGAGGCGCTGATCCGGATTCTGGAGGAGCCGAGAAACTCCCTGATCAAGCAGTATACGAAGCTGTTTGAGCTGGACGGCGTAGGACTGGAATTTGACCGGAGCGCGGTAGAAGCGATCGCGGACAAGGCGCTGGAGCGCAAAACCGGAGCCAGAGGTCTGCGGGCGATCATGGAAAATGTCATGCTCGATCTGATGTATCGGATCCCGTCCGACGAATCCATCAGCCGCTGCGTAATCACGAGTGAAATCGTAGAAAAAAATCTGGCGATCGAAGGAGAAGAAACGCTTTCCATTGAAAAGAAAGAAGAATTAGCATCTTAGTACCATAGAATATAGAAAAGCCGCCAATGGCGGATTTTCTGTTTTAGGAGAAAATTTGTGAAAGATATTATATCATTAGTACCTGCGGTAGCGCTTCGCGGTATGACGATATTACCGGGGATGATCGCCCATTTTGACATCAGCAGGGAGAAATCCATTCGGGCGGTCGAACAGGCAATGGTAAGAGACCAGCAGATCTTTCTGGTTACCCAGCGGGATGTCGAGCAGGAAAATCCGGGACAGGAGGATTTGTTCCGCATCGGAATTCTGGCGGAGATCAAGCAGGTAATCAAATTACAGAATGAAATCGTGCGGATTCTGGTAGAAGGAAAAAGACGCGCGGAATTATATCATTTTACGGATCAGGAGCAGTATCTGGAGGCGGAGATCCTCTGCTTTGGAGAAGAGGACGAGGAGGAACTGCCTCCGCAGGCAAAAGAAGCGATGACCGAAAGCATACAGGAAACGTTTGCACAGTATGCCAAAGCGAACGGACGCGTCGGGCAGGAGGTTCTCAGGCAGGTTCGGGAAATGACCGAGCCGGAAAAACTCATGGACTATATTTCCAATAACCTTCCCGTCCGTTTCGAAGAAAAACAAAAGATACTGGAAGCGGTTACGCTGACGGAGCGCTACGAAGTCCTGCTTGCGCTGCTGCTTCGCGAGATCGAAGTCATTAAGATCAAGACGGAGTTTCAGCAGAAGGTACGGGAGCGGGTGGACAAACACCAAAAAGAATATATCCTGCGGGAGCAGCTGGCGTTTATCCGCGAGGAGCTGGGCGAAACGAATACCGAATCCGAAATCGAGTCTTACCGCGAGGCGTTAAAAAAACTCAAAGCGCCAAAAGAAGTCAAGGAGCGCATCCGGAAAGAAATCGACCGTCTGCAGAGCATCAGCGGCAGCTCTTCCGAAAGCGCGGTCAGCAGGGGATATATTGAAACGCTTTTAGAAATACCCTGGAATAAAAGCGCAAAAGACAACAACGATCTGGATCATGCGCAGAAGATACTGGAGGAAGACCATTACGGACTGGAAAAGGTCAAGGAGCGTATGCTGGAATTTCTGGCGGTACGGAATCTGACCAGCAAAGGCGAGAGTCCGATCATCTGTCTGGTCGGTCCTCCGGGAACCGGAAAAACCAGCGTTGCGCGCTCCGTAGCAAGAGCGCTGAACAAAGAATATGTCCGGATCTGTCTGGGCGGCGTGCGCGACGAGGCGGAGATCCGCGGACACAGGCGTACGTATGTCGGCGCAATGCCGGGGCGGATCGTAAACGGTCTTAGAATGGCGGGCGTCAACAATCCGCTGATGCTTCTGGATGAGATCGATAAGGTCAGCAGCGATTATAAAGGAGATACCTCCTCCGCGCTGCTGGAAGTGCTGGACTCGGAGCAGAACAGCAAGTTTCGGGATCACTATATCGAGCTTCCGGTGGATTTGTCCGAGGTGCTTTTTATCGCAACGGCGAATTCCCTTCAGGATATTCCAAAGCCGCTGCTGGACAGGATGGAAATTATCGAAGTCAGCAGCTACACCGAAAACGAAAAGTTTCATATCGCAAAAGAGCATCTTTTGTCCAAGCAGATGGAGAAAAACGGAATTCCAAAAGACGGATTATCCATCAGCGACTCGGCGCTGCACAGCGTGATACTCGGTTATACCAGAGAAGCCGGCGTTAGAAGCTTGGAGCGCAAACTGGGCGAGATCTGCCGGAAATGCGCAAGGGACATTTACCAGAACGGAAAGAAAAACATCCGGATTACGAATTCCAATCTGGAAAAATATCTGGGCAAGGTCAAATATCAGCCGGAAAAGAAAAACGAAAGCAACGCGGTAGGAATCGTCTGCGGACTTGCATGGACAAGCGTAGGCGGCGTAACGCTGGAGGTCGAGGTCAATATTATGCCCGGCAAGGGCGAACTCCAACTGACCGGACAGCTCGGCGATGTCATGAAGGAATCTGCGCGTGCGGGGATCAGCTATCTGCGTTCCATCAGCAGCAGGTACCAGATTGAGGAAGAATTTTTCCAGAAAAACGATATTCACATTCACATTCCGGAAGGAGCGGTTCCCAAAGACGGACCTTCCGCCGGAATTACCATGACGACGGCAATGCTGTCGGCAATTACGAAAATTCCGGTAAAGGCGGATGTCGCAATGACGGGCGAGATCACGCTGCGGGGACGCGTACTGCCGATCGGCGGTCTGAAGGAAAAACTTCTGGCGGCAAAAAACGCCGGAATCAAAACCGTCTGCATTCCAAAGGAAAACGAAAAGGATCTGGCGGAAATTTCCAATGAAATTACGCGGGGACTGAAAATTGTTCCGGTTGGAAGCTTTGATGAAGTATTGGAAATCGCATTGTGCAGATCGGATTCCTGAAGCGGCAAAAAAGGAGAGAGCATGGTTATAAAAACAGTCAATTTGGAAACTGTGTGCGGAATTACAAGCGTGGTTCCGGACAGTCCCTATCCGGAGGTGGCGTTTGCGGGCAAGTCCAACGTGGGGAAATCTTCGTTGATCAACGTGCTGATGAACCGCAAATCGCTTGCCCGTACCTCCTCTAAACCCGGAAAAACGCAGACGATTAATTTTTACAATATCAACGACCGGATGTATCTGGTCGATCTGCCGGGGTACGGCTACGCCTCCGCCAATGTAGCGATCAAGGCAAAGTGGGGGCAGATGATCGAGCATTATCTGCATGTTTCCCAAAAACTCTGCGCAGTCTTTCTGCTGGTGGACATCCGCCATGAGCCGTCCGAAAACGACCGGATGATGTATGACTGGATCCGCAGCCAGGGATTTGCGCCGATCATCATTGCAACAAAAGCCGATAAAGTAAACCGCAGCCGGCTGGAGGCGCATCTGAATAAGATCCGCGAGGGACTTTCCCTTCCGCCGGACGCGGTTGTGCTTCCGTTTTCAGCGGAAACGCGGCAGGGACGGGAGGAAATCTGGAAATGGATGGATTCGTTTGTGCTGCCGGAGTCTTCCGACGAAAGTCCGGAGAAAAAAAGTCCGGAAGGAAAAAATCCAAAGGGAAAGAGTCCGGAGGGAAAGAGTCCGGAGGAAAAGACGGCTTCGGAAAGAAAGCCGCGCTGGAAAGCGCAGGGAAAGCCGGTTGCAAAGAAAACGGCAAAAATGGCAGCGAAACGGGCGCAGAAAAAAAGGAGACCATAGCATCGTCATGAAATCAAAATACGGATTTGTCTGCGGGATGCTCTTGGGCATCCTGCTTGTGAGTGCGGGACTTACTTCTTTTTATGTCTATCATACCCAAAAAGACGGGGAACAGGGAGAATTTACGGTAGTAACCTCCTTTTACCCGATGTATATCGCCGCACAGAATATCATAGGGGACGTCAAAGGAGTAACCCTTTTTAATCTGAGCGAACCGCAGACGGGATGTCTGCATGATTTTCAACTGACGCCGGAGGATATGAAGCTGCTGTCGGGAGCGGATGTCTTTATCATAAACGGCGGCGGAATCGAATCCTTTATGGAGGAGATTGCAGCGGATTATCCGGCGCTTTCCGTCATTGAGGCGGGAGAAGGACTTTCGTTTTTATCGGGAGAAGAAGGAGACAACGCGCATTTGTGGATGAGCGTTTCCTTATACCGCGCACAGGCAGCCGCGATCGCGGAGGGACTTTGCGGACAGGATCCGGCGCATGCCAAGCAGTATCGGGCAAATGCAGAACAATACGATCAAAAGCTCGCCGCCTTAGAAGAACGGCAGAAGGAGCTTGCCGCGCGCATACAGGGCGGCTCCGTCGTTTTACTCCATGAGGCGTACGCCTATCTGGCGGAGGATCTGGGGTTGGAGGTCTGCGATCTGTTCAATCTGGACGAGGAGCGTCAGGTCAGCGCGGGAGAAATGGCAAGCCTCCTTTCTGTGATCCGCACGCGCGGCGTACGGTATGTTTTCGCGGAGGA
>CANQCX010000037.1 GCA_947591115.1 uncultured Lachnospiraceae bacterium
CCGAAAAACAGAATATGTACCTCCGCCAGATCCGCGCAGTATTGAATCTCCTCAGAAGAAAACCGGAAATTAAACGGAACCGCGATCGCTCCCGTTTTTAAAATTCCAAAATAAATCGGAAGCCATTCCAGACAGTTAAACATCAGGATCGCAACCCGATCCCCTTTTTGGATTCCGCGGCTCAGCAGCATATTTGCCACCCGATTGGCTTTCTCGTCAAAAATCGACCATGTAATTTCTCTCCGATACGGAACGGTTGACGTCTGCTGAACCAGATCGTATTCCTTCCATGTAATCTTCCTGCGGTCGTTCATCGTTGGATTTAATTCCACCAGCGCAACCTCGTCCCCATATAATTTGTGATTTCTCTCCAATAAATCAGTTACCGGCATTTTGATACTCCTTTTGTATAGTTTTTGCTTTTACACTTCTAAAATCAATCGGACAGGCTGAGCAACCGCTCCCGAAGGAACGGAACAAACGCGTCCGACTCAAAAATGCGAAGAAAGTTTTCTTTGTCCACCCACCGGAACGCAATCGTTTCCTGTTCCTGCAAAACGACGCTGTCCTTTGGAATATCCGTATAGCAGACATATCCTCGGTAGATCACGCGTTCCGTCGTAATCCGATACGTCGGAATCAGGTTTTTCGCCAGAATTCCCGTTTCTTCCAAAAGCTCCCGTTTGGCGCCCTGTTCAAAGGTTTCGCCCCTTAAAACAGAACCTCCGGCGCTGCTTTCCCACAATCCCGGAAAATTCGGTTTCCCAAAATCCCGCTGGGTAAGCAAGATCGTCCCATCCCGATGCATGACAAACACATCGACGACCGCATGACGGTACTGCGGCGGAATTGCCTCGCCCCGTATCAGTCCGACCATCGCAAGCGTTCCGTCCGGATAATAGGCATCCCAGATCTCCGGTTCTTTTTTCCAAAATTCGCGGACACATTCCACCAGACGCGGATGCAGGTACGGATACGTCAGTTTTTCGGGCAGCTCCTCAAAAAAGGCGATTTCTCCAATCTCCGATTCCGGAAGCGCCGCAAGCTCCGAAACCTCCCCGTAATAAAGCATTGCGTATGTGGTAATAAAATATACGCAGATTGGAATCAGATAGAACGTCTTTGCTCCGGTTTCCTCATAAAGTTCCCTCCGCGCCGTTTCCAGAATGGATTCGCCCTCTTCCCGGTGACCTCCCGGCAGCTCCCACGTATCGCGCGCCTTGTGCCTGCACAAGATCCATTTTCCCTGATACCGGCATACGATTACCGCGATCTGCAGCAATTCTTCTCTGACGTCCTGCTTCTGATATAATTGAATTTCCATATTCCCCCAACTGCTGCAGCTCCTGCAGACTTGATTGCCCTTTTCTCCTCTTTGGTTTTGGAGGAGCGGTCAGATTCCCAGCGACTTCAGGAATAAAACCGCCAGCATGACCGGCGCGACAAATTTGACCATAACTACATACAGCCGCTTCCGTCCCATTTTGCATCCGGTCTTTTCTACCTCGTCAATGATCGTTTTCGGCGTTACGACCCATCCGACCAGAATACAGGTTCCGATCGCTACCAGCGGCATTAAAATATTATTGCTGGCATAATCCATAAGATCCAGAATCTGAGCTGTTGCCCCGTTCGGAAGCGGCAGATCGAAATAGAAGAAATTATATCCCAGACATACCGCCAGTCCCGCAATCAGCGCAATGATAAGCTCAATGACCGCCGCCTTTACCCGCGACAGATGAAATTTATCCATCAAGCTGGAAACCACCGCCTCCATAATCGATACGGCGCTGGTCAGCGCGGCGAAAAGCACCATAGCAAAGAACACGACGCCAATGATATTTCCGATAAATCCCATTTCGGAAAATACTTTCGGAAGCGTAACAAACATCAGTCCCGGGCCGGACGCGCTCATCCCATCCGTTCCCGCGAACGTGTATACCGCCGGTATGATCATGACGCCCGCCAAAAACGCTACCAGCGTGTCAAAAATTTCGATCTGATTGATGGAGGTTTTTAAATTTGCATCGTCATGCACATACGAGCCGTAGGTAATCATGATTCCCATTGCAACGCTTAAACTAAAAAACAACTGTCCCATCGCATCCAGAAGCACCGTAAAAAACTTCGAAAGCGTCATCCCTTTAAAATCCGGAATCAAATAGATCCCCAAACCCTGAATTCCGGTTCTGGTAACGCCGTCGCTGTCCGTATCGTTCAGCGTAAGGGCAAATACGGCAATTACCACCACAAATACCAGCAATATCGGCATCAAAATCTTAGACAACGATTCGATTCCACGATTGACTCCGCGGAAAATAATAAACGCCGTCGCCGCAAGAAACAGAAGGAACAGTACAATCGGCTGGGTATATCCCGATATAAATCCTTCAAAATATCCGTCCTGCGCGGCAGACGCGCCGTTTCCCGTAAGATATACCAGAAAGTATTTGATGACCCATCCGCCGATCGCGCAATAATACGGAAGAATAATGATCGGTATCAGACAGGCGATCACGCCCAGTCCCTTCCATTTCGGGTTCAGCTTTCCGTAGGCGGTCAGCGGACTCTGTTTGGTCTTTCTTCCGATTGCGATCTCCGTTAAAAGAAGCGTAAAACCAAACGTCAGCGCAAGCACAATATAAACGGCGAGAAACATTCCTCCTCCGTCTCTTGCCGCCAGATACGGGAACCTCCAGATATTTCCCAAGCCAACCGCGCTGCCCGCCGCCGCAAGCACAAATCCAATGGAACCCGTAAACACATTTCTTTTTGTCTCTTTTTCCATACTGATAACAAACTCCTCATTACTTATTCTTTACTGATTCTTTCTTTCCGGCGTTTGCGAAACGCCGATCGGTTCGCCAAGCTTTACCGGCACCTCCAACCCTGCCGACGTCGCTCGAAACACCTGCTCCGGCAGCGATGCGGCGTCTTTTTGCAAAAGCACCACGATCGTAGAGCCGCCGTATAAAAATCTTCCCTTTTCCTGTCCTCTGCAAACGGTCTGCTTCCCATGATAATTGAAAATTCGTCCCACCAGCATGGCCCCGACCTCCATCTGGATGACCCTGCCGAAATTTTCGGTATTCAGCACCGTATATTCCCTGCAGTTTTCCGAGAAAACAGGAATCGATTCCAAAGCGACCGGCCGCACTGTATGAAGCCGTCCGCTGATAAAGTGATTCTCTCCCTTTTTGCCGCTGTCAATATAGCAATATCTGTGATAATGATGGACGCAGAGACGAAACACCAGACAGATTCCATCCTCATATTCGCGGTAGATCGGATTCCCGCCCAGCAGAGTTTTGACAGAATACCTGCTTTGTTTGACCGGAATTACCATCCCGCGCCGGATGCGGTAAGCGCTCAGCAATCCGTCGCAGGGTGCGATCAAAGCCTCCGGCGTCTGCTCCACCGGACGTCTGTCCGCGCGTATCTTTCTGCAAAAGAAATCGTTAAAGCAATGAAATTCCTGTGCTTCATAATCATCCATAGAAATGCCGCAGCGCCGGATAAACGGGCCGATCAGAGTCTTTGATGCCGGCGCATCCAAAAAAGCTCCCGCCGCACAAGAGATCGGTCTTGCGCTTAGAATTTTGAGTAATATGCGTCCTGCCGCATGGCGGTACAAAATATTCAACATAAAACCGTCCGGTTCCGGTCTTATTGGTTTTTCCATATCCAACCCTTTCCGCCGTTATGTCAGCCAAAGCGTGAGCAAAAGCGCAAGAAATTCCGCAAATCCCACTCCCGTAAGCACTAAAACACCCGCCAGTCCCGGTTTTCTGACCTGAATCTTAGATACGAACAGAAAGGAGGTAACCAGCATCACGCCAAAGTATACTAATGTAATGTCCTTCGGTATCAGATATTGAAACAACAGAACGGTAGGAAACAGCAATGCTGCAGAAGTAACCGGAAGTCCGGTAAAATATTTTCGCCCCCCTGTTTCCGTTTTCTGCCGTTCTTCTTCCGTTACATTAAAGTAGGCAAGCCGGATCAGGGTTGCCAGCGTATACCAGATCAGGATCAGATATAAGAGGATCTCTTCCGACAAAACAAGATGGTTTCCCTGATAAACAGCCGGAATCTCCGAAATCGTCGGACAAACCCGAATCATCGCATTCCCGATACATGCCGGAAGCACGCCAAACGCAACAAGATCCGACAGGGAATCGATCTGAACGCCGTATTTTTTCTCAAACTCCGTCCTGTTTTTCTTGGTTCTTGCCACCCTTCCGTCCAACGCATCGCACAATCCGCAGAACAGGAGAAAAAACACTCCGATATACGGATGTCCGGACTGCTGGAGGGAAACTACAATTCCCAAAACGGCTGATACCAAAGATAAATACGTCAGCCAAACGGTATAATCAAATACTCCGATCATTTCATAACCCTCTTCTTTTTCTGTATGGTATAAAGAAAACCGATCAGGACTGTTACCGCACTAACGATCATGCAGATATAAAACGACAGTCCCCTGCTGATCAACTCCAGATTTATCGCTTCCGCTTCATTAAAAAACTCACGAAAGCCGTCAATTAAAAGATAATCCGCTACGCCCATTCCGCCCGGGATCGGAATACTGTAGGTGCCGATCGTGACAAAGCTCTGCGTCAGCCAGATATCCGGCGCCTTTTCGATTTGGCCGCCAATACCCAGATAAACAAAAGCCGTTACGGAAATCTGGGAAACCCTCTGCAGCAAGTTGAACAGATACGCTTTGACAAACATCGCTTTATGGTCTGCCATGATCGCCGCGCACTCCCGATATTCTTTCATGACATGGTACAGCTTATGCTGTTTTTCCCGTTCTCTCCGAACGATATGCAGCTTTTTCCCGATTCTTAAGAAAAACAGACTGATTCTCTCCAAAATGCGCGGTTTTACGATCAGCATGAAAAAAGCGGCCGCCAGTACGATCAAAATCAGATATCCCAGTACAATCAACACCCTGCCCAAAAGATGAAAATGAAAAAAAATGGACGGGCGGAGTAAAAATCCCACAAAACCTACCGTCAAAAGCGCCAGCGTATACATGATCAGGTTCAGCACCAAAGTAATGGTCGAAACCGCTCCGGGAATCCCGTCCTTGATCATAAAATACGCGCTTGCCGGCTGACCGCCTGTCGCAGACGGCGTGATCGCGGAAAAATAAATATCCGCTGCCGAATATAAAAATCCTTTTCCAAAGCCTCTCCGATAACCCAGCGCACGCGCGATGCAAAGAATCGCCATTCCCTCAAATACGATAAATCCAAGCATACCTGCCGCTGCGGCGATCATCCAGCCTGCCGAAGCAGTCTGCAGCGTCTCCATAAGCTGCGGCAAAGAAAAACTTTCGTTTCCGGAGACTACCGCCCATACCGTAAGAAGCGCCAGCGCTAAAAAAAGCACGCTCCATAGTTTTCCTTTTTTCATATAAGATCCGTCTCCAATTTTTCTTTTTTTAACGGAATCCGTCCGGAAATCCACAAACCGATCTCCACTGCCGCCACCCCTCCAATGATATCAACCAGCACATGCTGTTTGACCAATACGGTCGAAGCAAATACAAATAACGTCATGACCAGCATAGCCGGTGCGTACCAGCGCGGAACATTTTTCAGCTTTAACGCTCCCCGAAAACAAAACCAGCTTTCCAGACAATGAATGGACGGAAACAAATTATCCGGAGCATCCATGCGGTATATCAGCGCGGTCAGACTGTACCAGATTCCCCCTCCCTGCAAAGACTCCACACTGGGACGGAGACCTTCCATCGTCGTCGGGAACAGGATAAAACACGCCATCGCGATGAGCTTTGCAATGAGCTCTCCCAGAAAAAAGCGGAGGCAGACATCCTTTTCGCCCCTGCCGATCATCACAAATCCGACGATCCACTGAACATACGCAAGGATATAAAACACAATAAAAAACGGAACAAACGGCAATGCCCGATCCAACGGAGCCGCAATACAAGAATGCTCCAGTCCGGAAGTAAACATGCGTGTTCCAAAATACGCGAGACCGTTTACTGATAAAAGAAGTGCAACCATGCCCCATGCATAGACCGGCATAATTCCAAGTAAACGCTTTTTCAATCTGCTACCTCCCACAAACTCCCGATATATCTAACGGTATTTTACCATCATATCCTGTTTTTTTCCACAAAAAAATACAGATTCATAAAGAAATAAGAATTTATGGGAAATATTTCCTATTTTAATCCTCTTTTTGCCGCGAATAAAACTCCTGCCCCGTATCCAGACAGATCGCCGCTAATCTTCCTTCCGGAAAGCATGCTCCGCAATCTATCGCAATGTGGCGGTTTTTTCGATATATGAAACCCGGATTGGGATTTCCTTCAATGGTCTGCGTCGGCGTATGCCCCGTAACCAAATAAATATCCTCATAATACGTTTGCTCATAATCCGTCCGCGTCCAGATCAATTCCTCTATGGAATAGTCCTCCAGCTCTTTTTCCGGCGCATAATTTCCAAGACCGGCATGTACCAGCAAATAGTCCCTGCCCGCTGCCGTAAGCTCTTCATAGACGGAAAAATCCTTGATAAAATCAATGACATTCTGTTTTTCTTCGCGGCTCAGCTTTTTAAATTCTTCTATTGTCGTCTGACTGCCATTATACTGCCATGCGATCAGATGCTCCAGCATCGTCTTCTCAAGCTCTTCCAGCGATTCCTCTGTGATCTCCTTCATCAGAAATTCCAGACATTCTAATGCCATAAGCTCATGATTCCCCGCTATGCATATGCAGTTTGGCATCTGCATCAGCTTCAACAGCGTTTTTATCGGATGCGGCCCCCGATCGAGCACATCTCCTAAAATATACAATTGGTCTGTTTCTTTTAGTCCGATTTTTTCCAGCAATTCCAAAAAAAGCTCATATTCGCCATGAATATCCGATATAACATATGCAGCCATAATCAGGAGTCCCCCCTTACGTCCACAAGATACGGTCATGATTCTTCCAATCGGTAAGCTGAACGGTTTGAAAGCCTAGTTCTTGATCAGGCCATTATCAATCTTTGCTTTCAGTATTCTATTGACATGCTCATCAATCATAGCCTCTGTCAGTTCTCCGCGGTTCAGCGCATCAAAAACGCCGGATACTGCCGACGGAAAATCTGCTGGTATCAGCACCATATCAACGCCGGCTTGTATTGCCTTTACCGCAGCTTCTGAAGATGAATAATAATCTGTAATCGCAGCCATGTTCATTGCATCTGTAATGATCACACCTTCAAACTGCAATTCATCACGCAATAACGATATCATTTCTTTGGATAACACAGCCGGTGTAACCGAATCTGTTATGTTTGGCGTCAGGATATGACCAACCATAACAAAGTCCGCACCCGCCTTGATACCGGCTTTAAACGGCAAAAATTCTTCGTTCTCCAATTCTTCTAAGGTTTTATTCGTTGCTGCCGCCCCGTAATGACTATCCGTAAGAGTATTCCCATGACCGGGAAAATGTTTCAGCGTACAGAGCATATCCGTATCATTAAATCCCGCCACGCAGGAAGCTACCATTTCCGATACCAGTTCGGCATTTGCACCAAATGAACGATCTCCGATTACCCTATTTTCCGGATTAGAAAAAATATCCGCTACAGGTGCAAAATCGAGGTTGAACCCCAATGCCGAGCATTCGCTTCCGATCGTATAACCCACTTCATAAGCCTTCTCGGGATTGCCGCTGTTTCCTATGGTCATCATATTGGGGAATTTCGTTGTAGCCATGGAAGCATTACGGCCTATGCGGCTAACGGTGCCGCCTTCCTCATCAACTCCGGTAAACACCGGAATTTTCGCGTAGGATTGCAGATTTTTCAGCATGGTGGACGTCTGTTCTCTTGTCTTTATGTTTTGCGAGAAGTAGATAACCCCGCCAACAGGATATTTTTGAATGCATTCTTTGGTGGTATTTCCGGCCGCCGTTACCACGCTTGCACCGGTCAGTTGTTCCGGAGTAACAAAAAACAACTGATATACTTTTTCCTCCAGTGTCATCCGGTTCAAAAGCTCTGTTGCCAAATCTGTTTTTTTCGGAGTTTCCGGTTTTATGGTTTCTGGTTCATTGGACTGCTCCATCTTTTGTTCCGAACCCGTCTCTGTTTCATCGGCATTAGGCTTTGCGCTTTCTCTGCAGCCTACAAGCATGACTGAAAATATGAAAACAAGCGTCACAAGAAAATAAGTCAATCCTTTATATCTACTTTCTTTCCTCAATTTATCCCTCGAATCCTATGATCGCATTGATTTTTATATCAATATTTACCTGTGCAATTTCATTATGAGCATATCATTTTTTTCGGATTCCGTCAATCTGCACACTTCTTAGGACTGCCGCGATCCGATACGCAGAACTCATATCCGGCAGCATCATGTTCCTGAAGCCGGATTAAATGAAACAGGCTTGAAAACACTGGGGAATTTGTTATAATAAAAAATATTAAATTCAGCAGTGCTGTGTTTATTGTTTTTTATGCCCACAGGGTACGGCAGGGAACGTTTTTCGGCAGGAAAGAGGTAAAGATTTTGAAGATCAAGTATTTTGAGCAACTTACAAATCAGAAATATCTGCAGGACATCTTAAATCTGCTAACCAAATGCGATCAAGAGTTTGTACCGCCGCTGTCTTCGAGAAATTCTACCACACAGAAGAATTTGAACATGCCGATCCATGAAAGCGCACAGCCAACTGCCTATTTTGAGCAGATCAGCATTCAGCCGCTGTTTGCAGCGATAGAGGATCATCATGTGGTCGCTTTTATGTCTTTGAGAAAAAACTATATCTGTGAAGAAATTTCGGAAAGATATCTCCCGAATGTCTATATTACCACTGTGATCGTAGATCCGAAATTCCGCAATAGCGGTATTGCAAACAATTTTTACCATAAGCTTTTTCAAAAATTCGGAAACTGCAATCTTTTTACACGCACATGGTCAACAAATGATTCTCATATCCGTATCTTAAGTAATTTAAAGTTTTACGAACATACCAGAAAAATAAATGACCGAGGGGAGCGCATAGATACGGTTTATTATCATCATGCTCCTGTCGCAGTTGGGAAAATGCAGATCCTTCGTCAATATCGTCTGACTGGCAACCTAGTATTTTTAGGTCTGCTGTTCTTCTTTTCAGTGCTTTTTGTAACAACATGGATATTGACAGGTCAGGGGATGCTCCATGAATTGTCTATTGCCTTTGCAACTTCGCTGATCGCATCGGCTTTGTGCTTGCTTTCGGATACGATGTTAAAGTATAAGGAGTCTCAAAATGATGAATATATCAACAATTTAAAAAGTTTTGGAATTGAGAATCTGCAGTTTCACAAAGATGAACTGCTTGAAACGATTATTCCAAAGTGCCACCATGAAATTTGGATCACAGGTTATCGGCTTATCATGACCGGAAAAGAAGATTTTCGATTGGCTATCCGCAAGGCCTGCGAGAGAACGCACGAACTGCAGATCCGCATGCTGATCGTTCCTCCATGGAGTGAGACATTTCGTCTCGTATACGGGGATGAAAATGTTGTTGATAATTATATTAAGATTTTTTCAGACCTATACGACTGCATACAAAAATACGGTGCAAAAGCAGAGATCCGTTTTACGGATAAACCGGTGTTTAACGATACCTATAAAGTAGACGATCGTTTTGTGACGAGTCCTTATCTTCACTGTCTGGACACCGTAAACGGAAAGATTACCGCAAAGGATTTCTTTTCCCTTGATATCAATGATCCGCACAAGCAGCTCTATGAACTGATAAAAAATGATTATCTTGCAACATGGGATGCATGTACAAAAAAACTGGATTTTCATGATTTTATGGAGCAGTTCATGACGCCGGAAAATATGGACGCATCTTATCAGGAAAAAAATCGTCTGCTCAGCGAATGCTGCTGTGCTGTCGGTGCGGAAAAATAAAAACTTGGTAGGTTAAAATGGGGAAATCTGTGGTTTTCCCCATCGATAACCTCTTTGATAAGTGGGTATAAAGTAATTCTTATCTAAAAGGTCATATACACTTTTCAACATAAGTTCGCTCATATAATACTCTTTCTTCCGGTTACACATGATATTTTTTCATGCCATTCTGTAGCGAATTACAAATTCGATCTCTTATGGATTCTGGTGCGGTAACTTCCACATAATCGATATACTGCATCGCCCAATGCACCATTGCGTTTGGACTTGCGGTAACGGTCGCCTCAACTTTTTCTTCATCCGGGCATTTCGCAAACCGAACCTCATTGCCAAACCAGTCTACGATCTGATCGACGATTCCGGCGTCCGCAAGGAACGTAATGCGCTCCGGCTTGTCGGAATACATATACGGCATAGATGAGGCGAGCTTTTTGTAATCCAATCCGTTTTCGTATCCGGAGACTGTAGACAACGGTGTGGCTTTCTCCTCGGTCAACCGCATGTTGGTAATGCGATCCAGCCGGTGAAAGACCATGTTCCCCCAATATTCGCTGTACGCCATCAGATAATACCGCTGGTTGTGCAGCAGCATCTGGTAGGGCGTTACCACTTGATAAGAGGATTTATGCAGCTTCTTGTCGATTCCGATTTTGTTGTAGTCATAACCGATGCGGCATTTTTGTTCAATTGCCGTGTCGATGAGCTCAATGTTGTAAAACAGCGCCGGATTTTCGGTTTTGCTCCAATCACCGACCGAATAAATATTTTTGACATGGGAACGAAAATATTTGTTCGAAAGCTTGCACAGTCGATCAATAAGATTTGCCGAATGCTTAGCTGTAATATGCTTGCTGCAGAGCACCCCGTCAATCAGCAGATGAAGCTCTGAGTCCTCAAAATCCCGGTAATCGAGGAAGCTGCCTTCTCTGGAAGATTCAATTTCCGCACCGGCTTCCCGAAGAAGGGAGAGATTTCGGCTAATTGCCTTGCGCTCTAGGACGATTCCGTAATCCTTCTGCAGATACTCGGAAATTTCTTCCTGCGTCAAAGGATGGTTATAGTCGCTGTGTTCCCAAAGGATCTGCCAAATGCGCAGCAGCGCTAATTTTTTCGGTTCAAAATTATCCATGATGCTTTCTCCTCTTCGATCATCGGATACAAGGCAAAGTCGAAAAAATAAACTTTTTAAGAGCATATTATTATATTTTTCATATCATAAACGTATCGTTCTGTCAATGTTGCGTCCGTATATTGGGGTATAGAAAACGCACATCGGCATACGCGCAGCAGATCGCCTCCCTGTGACAAAACCTGTGACAAAACTGAAAATTTTGTCTTGTTCCGTCGCTCTGTTATAAGAACATCACATTAAATGTGTCATTTTGGGTACATAAACTTTGGTATTCTATTATCAGCTCCAAAGCCGCGAGTTGAAGACGCCGTCCACTGCGCATGCGGACGGCTGACAAATTTGAATAAAAGGAGGTTTTTATGTACTACTTTTCTTTACATTTGACCGAAAATAAAGCATACAAAGAGGCGGCGAGCCGCCTGTTTCACGCTCTCGATGAACGTCATATTGAGTATCGGTTCTTAAAAAGCACACACGATATCTGGATGAGAGATTTTATGCCCGTTAAAACAAGATCCGGAAACTATATATCCTTTCGATATACGCCAAGCTATCTGCGGGATTTTCCGAACCTTCGCACCGATTTTCAAAGAGAGATTGCGCCGCAGCTGCCGCTTCTGCATTTCACGGATTCGAATATCAATTTGGACGGCGGCAACATAGTTTTTTCCCCATCCAAGGAAACGGCGGTAATCAGCGACCGCATCTTCTCGGAAAACCCGAACCTGCCGCAAAACATGCTGCTTTCCGAACTCGAAAAGCTGTTGGAAGCGCGAATTCTCATGATCCCATCGCTGCGGCATGACTTGACCGGCCACGCCGATGGAATGGTGCGGTTCCTCGACGAACAAACGGTACTCGGAAACCGTTCGCCCTATCGCTTCGGCTTGGAGACGCGCATCCGATCTGTTTTGAAAAAAAACGGAATTGAGACGATTGATTTTCCTTATTTTGATTTACCCGGCGAGAGCGCAGTCGGTTGTTATTTGAACTTTTTAGAAACAGAACACTGTGTTTTTCTGCCTGTGTTCGGTGCCGATGCAGACGAGGAAGCCGTGACCATGGCTGAAAAGTTGTTTTCTAAAACAATTGTGCCGGTCAATATCCGCGAAATTGCCGCAGACGGTGGCTGCCTGAATTGCATCAGTTGGGAACTGTAATAAAGCAAAATTAAATCAGAAATTAACAATCCCTCGTTTCATTCGCTCTAAGCCATCCTGCAAAATTGCTCTCGGACATGCAATATTCATCCGTAAAAACTGCCTCCCGTTTCCGCCGAACTGCCCGCCTTCGGACAGATACAAGCCCGTCGTACTCCGTATTGTTTCCGCCAGCTTTTGGGAGTGATCCGTAATCCGGCTGCAGTCCAGCCACAAAAGATA
>CANQCX010000038.1 GCA_947591115.1 uncultured Lachnospiraceae bacterium
ACGATCAACGGAAAAGACATCAAGGCATCTGACTTAAAAGACATCAATCTGGAAGTGACGCTGGATACGGAAGCAATCCCGTCCAAGCTGATCTCGAACCTCGCAGGAGGCCAGAAAACGCGCCAGCTTTCCCTGACTTATGAGGGCGATTTCGGATTCAAAGCATCCTTAAGCCTCTCTCTGGGAGCAGAGAATGCAGGACAGTATGGAAACTTATATTATTATGACAGCAATGGTAAACTGGTATTTATGAATGCAGGAAAGATCGATGCAGCCGGAAACGTAAGCCTGACCTTCTCCCATGCATCCGATTATGTGATTGTGATCGGGGAGGATCAGACGTCCAAAGCAGCAGCTTCGGCAAAAACCGGGGATGTATTTCCGGTTTACCCGATAGCAGCTTTCTGTATCGGACTTGGTTTGATCGTATTTTCATTTTTCAGAAGAAAACGGGCATGATCACAACACAGAAAAAGTAATGATTGATCAAAGGAAAATAGATTTACTGCCTGTGGATGAAAAAAACTGGTATGTACCAGTTTGGTTAATATGAAAAAGCAATCGCGCATATCAATATTTCTCTTGTTTTTGCGAGGTATATCATTTGTCCCGAATTTTATATAGAATTCGGGACAAACTTTTTTGGTACAAAAAGTTCGCATTTAATGTATCAGTTCCCCCTCTGGCAGCTACCGGCGGAAAATCCGCAAACCCCATACAGGATTGAAAACCGGAGGCATTTTTGATATTCTTAAAGAAAATCATTTTTGACGGAGGTATAGGGATGTGGTTTTGGTTTGCGCTCGGTTCAGCGGTCTTTGCCGCTCTCACATCGATACTGGCAAAAATCGGGATTGAAGGCGTCGGTTCGAATCTGGCTACCGCGATCCGCACGATGGTAGTTGTTGTTTTGGCATGGGGAATGGTATTTTTGACGCATCAGCAGGGCGGACTCCGGTCGATCAGCCAGAAAAGCTGGATTTTTTTAATTTTGTCCGGCATTGCCACAGGCGTCTCATGGCTGTGTTATTATAAAGCGTTACAGATGGGCGAGGCGTCAAAAGTCGTCCCGATCGATAAACTGTCCGTAGTTATCACGCTGGTGCTGGCATTTGTTTTTCTGCATGAAGAATTTACGCCAAAATCAGTGATCGGCTGCATTCTGATCGGAGCAGGAACGCTGATGATGGTTTTGTAGGATCTACCTCTGGTTTTAGCCGGAAATCCTATTTTTATCTTTTTTTATCTTTTAAATATGAAAAACAGTTGACAAGCTTTTTATAAACGGATATAATAAGTAAGTCAGTCGGCGGATAGCTGGCTGTATGGGATCTTAGCTCAGCTGGGAGAGCATCTGCCTTACAAGCAGAGGGTCATAGGTTCGAGCCCTATAGGTCCCATTTACGAAATTTATTTCGTATGTGGCGAGATAGCTCAGTTGGCTAGAGCACGCGGTTCATACCCGCGGTGTCGAGGGTTCAAATCCCCCTCTCGCTACTTTTGCGAATGCTGAAAACATTGATGTTTTCGGCATTTTTTCTTTATCTAAGAAATTTTGCCGGATTTTCATGGCATAAAAAGCCGCCGGCGGACGCGTTCCCGAACCGTTCCCGAACCAAATCTTTTACTGGTGGGAATGCATGAAATGTGATAAAATAAGTCTTACATGTGAATCCCGCGTAAGAATCTGCTGATCTTGCAGCCGCGGGAACAACGAAATCAAAAAAAGGAGTGCAGACATGGATAATTATCAGCCGAATATGTATTCGCAAAATCCGCAGGAGGGAAATAACGGGCAGCTACCGTATACCGGCGTGCCGTACCGGATGCCGGAGAAGAACGATCCTCCGGGAGGCTTGGCAGTGGCGTCGCTGGTTCTGGGAATTCTTTCCCTTGTGACCTGCTGCTTGGGGATCGGCGCATTTTTGGGATTGGCGGCAGTGATCCTCGGAGGCATTTCGCTTGCGAAGAAACAAGGAAAAGGACTGGCGATCGCAGGCTTGATTACCGGAGGAATCGGACTGGTTCTGGGAGCCGTTTATCTGGTGTATCTGATCGCAGTAATGCTTCGATTTTCCTCAAATCCGCAATGGTATTATGATTTTATTCGGGAAATGGAAAACGAGCTGTATCGCTAAGCGTTAAGCGCATTTGTCAAGGACTTGTATGACAGCGGAAGTACGGAATATGGGACATGGTTTATGCGAAAATTCTGTCTGATATTTACAAAAGAAAGGGTGGAAGATTATGTTAAGACCTACGATCGGATTGGATTGGGATGACGTTACCGCGCCGTTTAACAGTCTTGCAGTTGCAATGGCAAATGAAAAGTACAAGATCATGCCGCCGCTTATGATGGAGGAGATCGACACATGGGAAAACGTGGGGCGCGCCGGCATTATCAAAGAATTTTACGGAAACGAGGAGTTATACCACAGGCAGAAGGTTCCTTTGAGGACGCAGAAGGAAGTCCGCAGACTGATGGAAATCGCCGATGTTTATATCATAACGGCGGTCTACCCTCAGTTTATGGGCATACGCGCACAGCAGATCATGGAAGCGTTTCCGGAGCTGCCGCATGAGAACATCATTTTGGGAAACGCCAAAAATCTGGTGCATTTTGACATTATCCTAGACGACGCTATCCACAATATTTTGGAAACTCCCGCCTCTTATCCGGTACTGATGCGCAAACCCTGGAACCGGAAAATGACGGGACTGCTGTCGGTAAACAATATGACGGAGTTTGTTTCGCTGGTCAAACAGATCATCCGCTCCTCCCATGCCAGAAGCGGAACGATCGCCGTACCGTCCGTACTTGCGCTGGTGGGACCGTCCGGCTCCGGAAAAACGGAAATCGCCGAAGAACTCTGCAGGGATTCCCGTTTTGTCAGTCCGATGACGTACTGTACCAAAAAAAGCGAGAAGCATATTTATCTGACGGAAGAGGAATTCGACCGGCAGCGCTTCTTTGAAATGACCATGTATGCCGGCGTGAAGTACGGAACAAAAAAAGAAGAGATCGAAGCGGTTTTGCAGGATGGAAGATTTGCGGTCATGCCGCTGGACATGTGCGGCGCGATCGCCATGAAACGTCATTTCCCGACGGCGATCATTTATGTGTCAAGGGATAAAGAGTATCTGATCCGCAATATTGTGGACGAGGATTTTCCGTCGGAGGAAAAGACGCTGCGCATCCTGTCGATCGATGCGGAGAAGCGCAACCGAAGGATATGCGACTATATCATTGACAATCGGGATGGAAGCGGGGCGGACCGGATTCTGGAATTACTGGAAACGCCGTACATGGAAAATGTTCTCAATAAAAAACACCTAAACTGATTGTAATTCCCTGCAAAGGGGTATAGAATAAAGCTTAGGGGTATTTGAAAAGAAATGAAAAGGAGACGGGAAGTATGTTTGGTTTTGGTCAGTTGATTGAGATTCTGAAGAAGAGTCCGAAGAAAATTGTATTTACGGAAGGAAAGGATCCTCGGATTCTGGAGGCTTCCTCCCGACTGCTGGCAAGTTATTTTCTGCATCCGATTCTGGTAGGAAACGAGGATGAGATTTTGGAAGCGGCGGAGGAGAGCGGATTTAATATTCGCGGAGCGGAGATCATTGATCCGGATAAGTTTGACCGGATGGATGAAATGATAGATCTGTTCTGTGAACTTCGTAAGAGCAAAGGCGTTACTCCGGAGCAGGCGAAGAAAATGCTCGCGCAGGGGAACTATTTCGGTACGATGCTGGTAAAAATGGGACTGGCGGATGCGCTTTTGGGCGGTGCGACGTATTCGACCGCAGATACGGTGCGTCCGGCGCTTCAGTTGATTAAGACAAAACCGGGGAATTCCATTGTGTCTTCCTGTTTTATTCTGGTTCGTCCGTCTGCAACCGGCGAGAATGAAGTGCTTGCAATGGCGGACTGCGCCATCAATATCCGTCCGACGGAAGACGAACTGGTAGAGATCGCCGGAGAGGCGGCGGCATGTGCAAAGATTTTCGGCATTGATCCGAAGCTGGCATTCTTAAGCTACTCCACCTTCGGCTCGGGAGCGGGAGAAGACGTGGATCGTATGCGCAATGCGGCGCAGAAAGCCAAGAAACAATATCCGGATCTTCCGATCGAGGGCGAGATTCAGTTTGACGCCGCGGTATCTTTAAACGTAGCGCGGACGAAATGTCCGGATTCGGAAGTGGCAGGACATGCAAACACCTTTATTTTTCCGGATATCAGCTCCGGCAACATCGGTTACAAAATTGCGCAGCGTCTTGGACATTTTGATGCGTACGGCCCGATTCTGCTGGGGTTGAATGCACCGATCAATGACCTGTCGCGCGGCTGTAATGCGTCGGAGGTATATTCTATGGCAATTATAACAGCGGCTCTTGCGTAAAAGAAAGTAATTGTTTTGCAATTCCGCTCGGGCGCGAAGGATCCGGCAGGCCGGATTCTTTGTTATAGCGATCATACAGGCTGCTGCATCGGTCCTCTGTCCGCTGCAGCGGCTTTTTTTGGAGGAAGATTATGCGTATAGGTATGGGTTATGACGTACACAGATTGGTAGAAGAAAGACCGTTGGTTTTAGGGGGAGTTACGATCGCGCATACGCGCGGACTGCTCGGACATTCGGATGCGGATGTGCTTCTGCACGCGATTATGGACGCTCTGCTGGGAGCAGCGGGATTAGGCGATATTGGAAAACATTTTCCGGACACCGATCCGGCGTACCGCGGGATTTCCAGCAGGAAGCTCTTGATTCAGGTAGGGAACATGATTACGGAAAAAGGCTATGTCATTGACAATCTGGATGCAACGATCATTGCGCAGAAGCCGAAACTGCGTCCTTATATCGAACAAATGAAGCAAAATATTGCAAAAGATCTGCAGATTTCCCGAGAGCAGGTCAATATCAAAGCGACTACGGAAGAAGGACTGGGATTTTCCGGAAGGGAAGAAGGGATCGCCGCACAGGCAATCTGCCTGTTATCCGGTATTTATGAGGGAAGCATGGCGGTCGGCGGCTGTTCGGGCTGCGGCGGCTGTCCTCAGTAAAGGCTGTCACCGGTAACCAATTTTTTATCATATCATAAACGGCATGCGCCTTTTGGACGCTTCGAAAGGAAAAGCAGGGGTTATAGGATGGACGATTCAGTAGAAAAGAGCAGCAAGGCGGAAGAAGTAGAGAAAAGCCTGCGGAAAAAATTTAAAAAAACGATCTGGTCAAAATTTACAAAGGCGATCAATACCTATGAACTGCTGAAGCCGGGCGATACGGTTGCGGTCTGCATTTCCGGAGGCAAAGACTCCATGCTGATGGCAAAATGCTTTCAGGAGTTAAAGCGGCACCGTAAATTTGAGTTTGAAGTAAAATTTATTGTGATGGATCCCGGGTACAGTCCGGCAAACCGCAGGATGATCGAGGAAAACGCAAAGAAGCTGGAAATACCGATTACGATATTTGAATCGGATATTTTCAATTCCGTTTCTCATGTGGAGAAATCGCCCTGTTATTTGTGCGCCAGAATGCGGAGAGGATATCTGTATCATTTTGCAAAGGAGTGCGGCTGCAGCAAGATCGCGCTGGGACATCACTTTGACGATGTGATCGAGACGATTCTGATGGGAATGCTCTATGGCGCGCAGGTGCAGACGATGATGCCGAAGCTGCACAGCACCAATTTTGAAGGGATGGAGCTGATCCGGCCGCTGTATCTGGTTCGGGAAGACGATATTAAAGCGTGGCAGCGCTACAACGGCCTTTCCTTTCTTCAATGCGCCTGCAGGTTTACGGAACAGTGCGCCGGCTGCGGGGAGGATGAGCTTCTTTCTAAGCGGATGGAAGTAAAGGAACTGATTCGGACGTTAAAATCCGCAAATCCGTATGTGGAAAAGAATATCTTTAAAAGCGTAGAAAATGTAAACTTAAATACGGTAATCGCTTACAAGCAGAACGGCAAAAAGCATTCTTTTCTGGATGACTATGAACAGTAGAAGTATGTAAAAGATTTTTCTGGATGAAAACAAGAATCTGTATGAAGAATCCGAGCTTTCAAAGGAATCATAACTTTTCGGGAAAAAGGAGGCAGCATGTATTCGAATAATATTCTGGAAGCGGTGGGCAATACGCCTTTGATTCGTTTAAACCGCATGACGGGACCGCAGGATGCGGATGTTTTTGTCAAATATGAGGCGGTCAATATCGGCGGTTCGGTAAAAACGAGGACGGCGCTGAATATGATCGAGGCGGCGGAGAGACGGGGCGAGCTTCATCCGGACTCGATTATCTGCGAGCCGACCAGCGGAAATCAGGGCATTGGTCTGGCTCTGGTAGGAGCGGTAAAAGGCTATCGGGTTGTCATTGTGATGCCGGATTCCGTAAGTAGGGAACGCCGTATGCTGGTTCAGCAGTACGGAGCGGAGGTCGTATTGATCCACGACGAGGGGGATATTGGAAAAGCGGTAAAAGACTGTCTGGAATACGCGCTTGCGTTTGCCGAGCAAAATCCCAATGTTTTTGTGCCGCAGCAGTTTGAAAATCCCGATAATCCGGCGGTTCATTACCATAAAACGGCGGAGGAGATCATCCGCCAGATGGACGGACTTTCGATCGACGGGTTCTGCTCCGGTTACGGAAGCGGAGGAACCATTACGGGAATCGGGCGCGCGCTGCGCAGATATAATCCGGATGTGCAGATTGCGGTGCTCGAAGTGGAAAATGCGCCCGCACTTTTAGGCGGACCGATCGGAGCCCATTTCCAGCAGGGGATCGGCGACGGTTTTGTTCCGGCGAATTTCGATACGGAAATTTATGACGAGGTTATCATCGTCAGTGACGAGCAAGCGTTAAAGACTGCGCGGCGTCTGGCGGCGGAGGAGGGAATCCTTGCGGGAATTTCCGCCGGAACCAATGTATGGGGAGCCTTACAGCTTGCCAAAAAACTGGGCAAAGGAAAGAATGTCGTCTGCCTTGCGCCGGATACGGGCGAGAGGTACTGCTCGACCATTTTGTTTGACCAAAAGCAGGAAGGATAAGAGGAACGCAAAAAGGGGGAGAAACGATGGGGAAAGAAATTACGGTAGAAAAAAAGGCTGCCGCGGAAAACGGAATCGGAAGGCTGGTAATTACGGCTGTGTCGATGCTGCTGGAGGTATTGCTCTGGGTGCTGTTGTTTACCATTTTGAATGACTATGCCGAATGGATCAACGTAGGAACGAGGATTTTTGCCTTCCTGCTGGTGCTTGCGATCTATGCGCAGAACATAACGCCTTCCATGAAAATGCCATGGATCATGCTGATCTTGGTTTTTCCGGTATTCGGCGTTGTGATGTATTTTCTGGTAGGCACAAATGTTTATACGAAAAGAATGCGCCGGCGTTTTCAGGAAATCGACCGTCTTTTGCTGCCGCTGCTTCCGGAAAACGAGGCGGAGCTGGAAAAGATCAAAGAGGAGGATGGCGCGGCCGGCAATATTGCCTCATATCTTGCCGCCAATGCAAAATATCCGGTCTATCAGAATACGGATATTGAATATTTCGACGATGCCGCAAAAGGTCTGGAGGCGCAGTTAAAGGAGCTGGCAAAGGCAAAGCATTTTATCTTTATGGAATATCATGCCATTGAGGATAAGGAATCATGGCACCGCATTCAGGAGGTGCTTTTGGAGCGCGTGCGCGCGGGCGTGGAGGTTCGCGTTTTCTATGACGATATGGGAAGTATCGGATTTATCAATACGAATTTCGTTGACAAAATGGAAGCGCTGGGGATCCGCTGTCGTGTATTCAATCCGTTTGTGCCGGGACTGAACCTTTTCCTGAATAACCGCGATCATCGGAAGATTACCGTAATCGACGGAAGAATTGGCTTTACGGGAGGGTACAATCTCGCCAATGAATATTTTAATCTGACGCATCCGTACGGCCAATGGAAAGATACCGGAATTCAGATTACCGGAGATGCGGTCAAAAGCCTTACCGTTACGTTTCTGGAAATGTGGAACGCCAGCAATAAAAAAGGCGAAGCGGATGAAGATTTTCAACAGTATCTTCCGGAGATCCGCTATCAGGCAAAGGAGGACCAAGCGTTTGTGGTCCCGTATGCGGACAGTCCGATGGATACGCTGCATACCGGCGAGGATATTTATATCAGCATGGCGAACAAAGCGGAAAAATATTGTTATTTTATGACGCCGTACCTGATCCTTACGGATGAAATGACGCAGGCATTAGGACTTGCCGCAAGGCGGGGCGTCGATGTGCGGATCATCACTCCGGGAATACCGGATAAAAAGATCATCTATCAGGTAACGCGCTCTTTCTATCATGGACTGGTGCGAAACGGCGTCCGGATCTATGAATGGGAGCCGGGATTCTGCCATGCCAAAATGAGCATTGCGGACGATAAGATGGCGACCTGCGGAACCATCAACATGGACTACCGCAGCCTGTATCATCATTTTGAAAACGGCTGTTTCTTTTTCCGGTGTCAGGCGGTGCAGGATATGAAAGCGGATTTTGAGAAAACGTTTCCGCAGTGCCGCGACGTTACCGAATGCTACCGCACAGGAAGATCGAGCATGCTTCGGCTCGAGCAGCTATTCCTGAGATTATTTGCGGAACTTTTATAATAAAATAGGAAAATGAACGGGATTATGCTATAATGAAGAACGGCAGATATCAATGGAATAATAAGAAGAAAGAGGGGGATGAGCATGTTTCAGTTTACGAATGATTGTTTGTTAGGCGTAAAAGAAATTGACGAGGAGCACCGGCGTTTGTTTGATCTGCTCAATCAGTGCGTCTATTTGCTGGAAAATGATTTTGGAATCGATCAGTACACCGAGATCAAAGATGTGCTGGGAGAGCTGGAGAATTATGCGGAGGAGCATTTTTCGCACGAAGAAGCGTATATGGAGAGTATCTGTGATCCGGAGCTGATCCTGCAGCGCTCCCAGCATATGCGGTTTCGGGAGAAGATCACGCAGATTCAGTTCCGCAACATCGAGGAGGAGGAGAGCCAGCGGAAGGCGCTGGATGAACTGATCCAGTTTTTGGCGAAATGGCTCTATCATCACATTATCAGCAGCGATATTTTGATCGGCAAGCTGCCTCCGCTGGAAGAGTGGATGATCAAGGAGAACCCATTTGAATTTACGGAGGAATACATGATCGGGGTGGACATCATCGACCGCGAGCATATGGCGTTGTTTGATATCATGAAACGGGCGGATGAAATGGTACGCTCCTTCTCCGAAGAGAACAGCATTGAGGAGCTTTTCAAACTGCTGGAGGAGTTAAAGTCGTATACCCAGACTCATTTTGCCGATGAGGAAGAGTATATGTTAAGCATTGGCTATGAAGGCTATGAGCAGCAGAAGCGGTCGCACGACGCCTTTATCGCAAGGCTCAATGAAATCAGTGTTGAGCAGATCGACGAGGATCCGCAGCGGTATCTGGAAAGCTTAATGGAATTTCTTCTGGGGTGGCTGATCAATCATATTCTGAATTTGGACAAAAAAATTCCTGTAAAATCCGCTTGACAGACTCAATTTAATTGTGTACAATCTATTTAAATCAATTGTGCACAATTAAATTTTGCTTATGTCATTTGTTGATATCAATAGGTATCACAGGAAATTTCGCGAACTTCCATGACATAAAAATCTATATGAAAAGAGGATTGTCATGAACGTATATGATTTTACAGTGAAGGCGCAGGACGGAAGCGAGGTATCGCGATTCCGCTTTACCGGTGGCTGACGGAAAATACCGTTTTTGAAGGCTTTGATAAAAACCCGATGGGACTGCTGATGACGCAGGTTGTGAAAAAAACGGATAAGGATTTCCGGAATAACAGCGCTGTGAAATGGAATTTTACAAAGTTTTTGATCGACAGGGAAGGAAACATTGCTGAGCGTTTTGAACCAATGACCTCTCTGAAAAAAGTAAAAGAAAAAGTAGAGGAGGTGCTGTAGATGCATTTTGATTACAAAACAGAAAATACCTGTTCCCAGATTATCAGTCTGGACATTGAAGGAGATGTCGTCCGGAATATACGGTTTACGGGCGGATGCAACGGAAATCTGAAAGCGATCCCGATTCTGGTAGACGGATGGAAAGTGGATGAAATTGAAAAAAAATTAAGAGGGATCGTCTGCGGCAGGAGACAGACCTCCTGCAGCGACCAGCTTGCGAGAGCGGTACGGGCGGCATATGAAGCCGAGCAGGAGCAGCAGGCCGCGCAGAACGCGGATAAAGAGCGGACAATCTATGATTTTCAAGTAAAGGATGCCGACGGAAATACGGTATCTTTGGAGAAATATCGTGGGCAGGTGCTGTTGATCAACAATTCCGCAACGCAGTGCGGATTTACCCCGCAGTATGACGAGCTGCAGAATATGTATGAAAAATATCGGGATCAAGGATTTGAAATTCTGGATTTCCCTTGTAATCAGTTCGGAGGGCAGGCATCTTCGGAGATTGATGAGATTGTCCGTTTCTGTGATTCCGCCTACGGCATTACCTTCCCGATTTTTGATAAGATCGAAGTCAACGGGGACAAGGAAAATCCGTTGTATACGTTTTTGAAATCCAAGCAGGGATTTCAGGGGTTTGATGAAGACCATGATCTGACGCCGATGTTAAAGGCGGTTTTGCGGAAGATCGATCCGGACTATGAAAAGAACAGCGATATTAAGTGGAACTTTACAAAATTTCTGGTTGACAGAGAGGGAAATGTAGTAAAACGCTTTGAGCCTACGGACGACCTTCTGGTTATGGAAACACAGATCAAGGAGCTGCTGTAAAACCGGAAAACCTGCGCGGGGAGGAAACCATGAGCCCGAAATATGAGAACTTGAAAATTAAAAATCAGATCTGTTTTCCGTTGTATGCCTGTTCCAGAGAGATCATCAAGCAGTATAAGCCGTTTCTGGATGAGATCGATCTGACCTATACGCAGTATCTTGTCATGATGGTGCTTTGGGAGCGGCAGGCGCTGACCGTAAAAGAGCTGGGAAACTGCCTGTATCTGGATTCCGGCACGCTTACGCCGCTTCTAAAAAAGATGGAGTCAAAAGGCCTTTTAAGCAGAAAGCGCTCCGAAAAAGACGAGCGCAGTCTGATCGTTTCTGTGACCGAAGCCGGAATGCAGCTTCGGGAAAGAGCGGCGGATATTCCGGAAAAGATGGCGTCATGCACAAATCTGGATCCGCAGGATGCCGCCGCGCTTTATCGGATTTTGTATCAGCTGCTGGATTGTTTTACTTCATCGGAAGAAAACGAATAGGGAGAAGAGATTTGACATATGGAAAGAAGTAAAACGATCATCCGGACAAGCGTCATTGGCATTGTGGTCAATCTGGCGCTTGTTCTTTTAAAATTATTTGTCGGACTGCTGTCCAATTCCATTGCGGTAATTTTGGATGCCGTCAATAATCTGGGGGATGCGCTTTCGTCCCTGATTACCATTATCGGGACAAAGCTGGCAGGAAAAGCGCCGGATAAAAAGCATCCCTACGGCTATGGGCGGATTGAATACCTGACCTCCGCGCTGATCGCGGTCATTGTTCTCTTTGCGGGAATTACCTCTTTAAAGGAATCGGTCATTCAGATCTTTGCACCGGAGCCGGTCGAATATTCGGTTGTTTCTCTGGTGCTTATTGCTGTGGCCGCCGCTGCAAAACTGATATGCGGACGGTATGTCAGGGCGGTAGGGAAAAAGGTTCACGCGCAGACGCTGGAAGCCTCCGGTTCGGACGCGCTGTTTGATTCGGCGCTGTCGCTGGGCACGCTGGCTGCCGCTGTGATCCACATGGTATGGGATATCGGCTTAGAGGGCATTTTAGGACTGCTGATCTCCGTCATCATCGGAAAGGCCGGACTGGAAATGCTGCTGGAGACCTTAGACAATATGATCGGCGTGCGCGCAGACCGCGAATGGAGCGAAGCGATCAAAGCAACCGTCGCTTCTTTTGAAGAAGTGCGGGGCGCGTACGATCTGGCACTCCATAACTACGGCCCGACGGAGGTAATCGGCTCGGTGCATATTGAAGTGGACGACCAGATGACGGCGCGGCAGCTCCATAAGCTGACGCGGCAGATTACGGAGGCGGTCTATCAAAAATTCGGCGTGATTTTGACCGTAGGGATCTACGCTTCGAATACGACGGAAGAACCGGTCATGGAGATCAAGGAGACGCTGGAGCGGATCCTCGCGCGTTATCCGAAGGTGCTGCAGATGCATGGCTTTTATGCGGAATCGGAAACGAAAACGGTTACGTTCGATCTGGTCATTGACTTTTCCGCCAACAGCGGGGAACTGCAAAAACAGATCCTTGCCGAACTGCAGACTTTTTATC
>CANQCX010000039.1 GCA_947591115.1 uncultured Lachnospiraceae bacterium
AGCCGCGGAGGAGCTGGTTTTTGGCGTACTGTCCAATGCGCAAAAACCGCTTGTTTTGGATGCGGACGCGCTGAATCTGCTTGCAAAACAGCCGACGCGTTTAAAAGACTGCGGTGCGCCGATCATCGTAACGCCGCATCTAAAGGAAATGTCCCGTCTTACGAAGGAGCCGGTTTCCAAGATTCAGGCGCATCTTTTGGAAACGGCGCAGTCCTTTGCAAAAACGTACGGCGTCGTCTGCGTACTCAAGGATGCGCATACCGTAACGGCGGTTCCGGACGGTCTGACCTTTATCAATCTTTCCGGAAATAACGGAATGGCGACAGGCGGAAGCGGAGACGTTCTTTCCGGAATCATCGGCGCGCTTTTCGCGCAGGGAGCAAAGTCGTGGGAGGCTGCCGCGCTGGGCGTGTATCTGCATGGACTCGCGGGCGATAAGGCGCGTCTGCGCAGGGGCGCGCGAGGAATGACGGCGGAAGATATTACGGAGGGACTGACCGAGCTTTGGAAAAAGGTGGAGAAATATGAGTGAAGCACAAATCAGCAGGGTATATGCAGAGATCGATCTGGATGCCGTTCGGTTTAATATGGAATCCATGCACCGGAATCTGAAACCGGACACAAAGATGGCTGCCGTCATTAAAACGGACGGCTACGGACATGGCGCGCTTCCGATCGCAAAGGCGATTGAGGAGCTGCCGTATCTTTGGGGATATGCGGTCGCAACGGCGGAAGAAGCGCTTGCGCTGGTGCATGACGGCAGAAAGAAGCCGATTCTGATTCTGGGAATCAGCTTTTTGGAGCAGTACGGCAAACTGATCGAAGCAGGGATCCGTCCGGCGGTATGCGAGCCGGAAACGGCGAGGCAGCTTTCAAAGGAGGCGCAGCGGCAGGGGAAAATCTGCCGGATCCATGTAAAGATCGATACCGGAATGAGCCGGATCGGATTTCAGGTCAGCGAGGAAAATGCCGAGATCATCCGCCAAATCCATGAGCTTCCGAACATAGAGATCGAAGGGATTTTTACGCATTTTGCCCGAGCGGATGAACGTTCGCCGGAGCCGGCGTACCGCCAGCTTTCGCTTTTTCAAAAGATGATCGGGATGCTGGAGGAAAGGGGACTGCAGATTCCTCTCAAACACTGCTCCAACAGCGCGGGGATCATTGGACTGCCGGAAGCCAATATGGACATGGTGCGCGCCGGAATCACGCTCTATGGTCTTTGGCCGTCGGATGAAGTATCAAAAGAGGTTTTGCCGCTTCGTCCCGTAATGTCGCTTCGGAGCCATGTTTCGTTTTTAAAAGAACTGGAGGCGGGACGGGAAATCAGCTACGGAGGAACTTACCAGACTACGCGCGTCCAAAAAATTGCGACGATTCCGGTCGGTTACGGCGACGGTTACGCAAGGAGCCTTTCCAATAAAGGCTATGTGCTGATCCGCGGGCAGAAAGCGCCGATCTGCGGCAGGGTGTGCATGGATCAGTTTATGGTGGACGTTACGGAAATCGCGGATGTAAAAGAAGGCGATACGGTTACTTTGCTGGGAACGGACGGCGGACAGCGTATCACGATGGAGGAGCTGGGAGAGCTGTCCGGAAGGTTCAATTATGAATTCGCCTGTCTGATTACCCCGCGCGTTCCGCGGATATACAAATAGATACCAAAAAAAGCGAATACACTCGATAAAATTGGAAATACTTAAAACAAAAAACAGTATACCAAGTTATGGAGTGAATAAAATGACGATTCAAAGAGGCGATATTTATTATGCGGATCTGCGTCCGGTCGTAGGCTCGGAGCAGGGAGGAGTCCGTCCGGTGCTGATCATCCAGAACAATGTCGGAAACAGGCACAGTCCGACGGTCATCTGCGCCGCGATCACTTCGCAGATGAATAAGGCAAAGCTTCCGACGCATGTGGAACTGCATTCCGACCAGTACGATCTTGCAAAGGATTCGGTGGTATTGCTGGAGCAGCTCCGCACGATTGACAAAAAACGTTTAAAGGATAAAGTCTGTCATCTGGACAATCAGATTTTGCTGAAAATAGACAAAGCATTGGAAATCAGCTTGGAATTATATACATAACTTGACGGAATCCGGCTGTCATGATATGATTTTGCTGTTTTCAAAGCACAAACACAAAGCATTTAAGATAAAAGGAGAAATCAGATGGACGAAGGTTCAACCCCCAGTTTTATGAATCATTTATCCAGAAAATGGAAAAAATTTTTTGGAAACGCTTTGCACAACAGCGAAGATGTTACGGAGGAAGAAATTATTTCCATGGTCAATGAAGGGCATGAACAGGGGGTTCTGCTGGCTTCGGAGGCGGAGATGATCCATAATATTTTTGCATTTGGCGATAAAGAGGCAAAAGATATTATGACTCACCGCAAGAATATTTCCGCGATCGACGGAACGCTTTCGTATACGGATGCGGTCGCGTTTATGATCGAAAGCGGAAAATCCCGCTATCCGGTGTATTTAAATGACATTGACAACATCATCGGCGTGCTTCACATTAAGGACGCGTTCGCCTATGTGCAGCGCAACGAGGTATTCCGTACTCCGGTTAAGGATATACCGCATCTGATACGTGATGTGGAGGCGGTTCCGGAAACCATGAATATCAATGCGCTGTTTAAGAATATGCAGACCGAGAAAAATCATCTGGTCATCGTGGTAGACGAATACGGGCAGACCTCCGGTATTGTGGCAATGGAAGATATTCTGGAAGAAATTGTCGGAAATATCGAAGACGAGCATGATGAAGAGCAGGAGCTGGTCCGCAGGGAGGCGGACGGGCGTTACCGGATGGACGGAATGACGGAGTTTTCGGATGTCAGGGAAATTTTACAGCTTCCGGTCGAGGAGGATGCGTTTGAAACGCTGAACGGATTTTTGATCTCCCTCTTGGGAAAAATCCCAAACGACGGGGAGACGGCGTCCATCTGCGCATACGGTTATGAATTTTCTATTTTGAAAGTAGAGGAGAAAAGAATCCGCGAGGTCATGGTAAAGAAAACGGATTAAAACGGGGGATACATATTTATGGGGAGAAAGCCGATTTTCAAGAAAGCCGACGGGATGATAGCCTATATTCGGGAAAGCTTCGTCATGCTTGTTCCGATCATTATGATCGGAGCGTTTGCGCTTGTGCTGCAGTCGCTTCCGATACCGGGATATACGGAGCTGATCCAAAACGCTGCCGGAGGGGTATTTTATGATCTTACGTCTATGCTCAAGCAGGCGACGACAGACGCATTGGCGGTTTATACGGCGGTCAGCGTTTCGCTGTGCTACAGCAATCGTGTAAAAAATGCCGGAGGTTATTATTTTGGGCCGGTTTTTTCCTCTGTCTGTGTGTTTCTGATCCTCTGCGGCGTTTTTGCCGAGGGCGGCTCTACGACGGTGCTTGGGGTAAACGGAATCTTTACCGCGATCGTCAGCGGCGTCGGCGCGTCGGCATTGTTCCATTGGTTCAAGGAACGGATTCATTTTCATCGGCTTTTCTTTACGGAAGGGGCGGATGATATTTTTCATAATGCGATCCAGCATTTTTTCCCTATGTTTTTTACGATTCTTAGTTTTGCGGCAGCCAATCTTCTTCTTACTGTTCTTTGCGGGGAGAACAGCTTTCAGGCGGTATACATTTCTCTTTTGGCGAGAATGTTCCAATGGCTTGGCAACAATCTGCTTTCCCTCTCGCTCTATGTGCTGGCGGTGCATGTTCTGTGGATGTTCGGAATTCATGGCTCCAATGTGCTGGAAACCGTCAGCGGCGGAACGTTCAGCGAAGCGGTTGATATCAATACGGCTCTGATCGAGCAGGGACTTCCGCCGACGGAGCTGTTTAATCGGGATCTGATCAATGTTTTCGTATTGATGGGCGGATGCGGCTCTACCATTTGCCTGCTGCTTGCGATCCTTTTTTTCAGCAGGAAGCGAAGTACCCGTAATCTGGCGGTTGTAGCGGCTTTTCCCGGAATTTTCAATGTGAATGAGCTTCTGGTATTCGGACTTCCGATTGCCTTTAACCCGATTTATGCCATTCCGTTTTTCCTAACGCCGCTGGTATTTCTGCTGACCAGCACCGCCGCCATGCAGCTTGGCCTCGTTCCGATCGCGGCGTACCATGTGGAGTGGACAACTCCGATCCTGCTGAGCGGTTATTTTGCGACAAGGTCGGCCGCCGGAGCGCTCCTGCAGCTTCTCAATCTGGTCATAGGGATTTTCATCTATCGCCCGTTTGTCCGGATCATGGACACCCGAACGGAGCAAAACGGAAAAGAACGGCTTCAGGAGCTGGTTGAGATTCTTCAGGAAAGCGAACGGTCAAGAGTTCCGGTGCATCTTCTTAGCATGAAAAACGAGCTGGGACTGGCGGCAAAAACGCTGGCGCAGGATTTGGAAAGCCAGTTTGAAAAAGAGCTGCCGACTCTTTACTATCAGCCGCAGTTTGACGAGCAGAAGCAGTGCATCGGCGCGGAGGCGCTGCTGCGGTGGAAGCATCCGCGGTACGGAATGATCTATCCGCCGCTTGTTATCAAGCTTGCGGAGGAAACGGATCGTCTGCTGCCTTTTGAAGAAGCGGTATTTCGGAGTGTCATCCGCGATATGGACGAGCTGATGGACGCTTTGGGCGAGGAGATAAAAATATCGATCAACGTTACCGGCACCACCATTCAGCAGGAAGCGTATGAAAATTTCCTGAGGGAAATGGCGGATACCTATCCGCAGTATGTTCCGCGCATTCTGCTGGAAATTACGGAGCAGGCAGCGCTGACGATCGACCAGCGGCTGATCGAACGGCTGACGCGGATCCGGAACATGGGGTACCGGCTGGGAATCGACGATTTTTCTATGGGAAGCACCTCCATTAAGTACCTGCAGACCAATGTGTTCTCCCTGATCAAACTGGACGGCGGATTAAGCCGCGACATTATGGATAATTCCAGAAGCAAGGGAATCGTCGCCTCCGTAGCGGATCTGTCCAAGCAGTTCGGAATACAGATGCTTGCCGAATACGTAGAAACCGAGGAGCAAAGAGCCATGCTGGAGGAACTCGGCTGCGGCTGTTATCAGGGATATTTGTACAGTTCCGCCGTAGAATTAAAGCAGCTTGCAAAATTTAAGAAAAAACAAGAATCTTAAGAAGACCTCCAAAGACTTGCACAAGCTGCAAAAAAATGGTAAAATAATTTGGAAAATAAGCAAAAAGAGAGGAAATTATATTATGTCAGGACATTCGAAATTTGCGAATATCAAGCATAAAAAAGAAAAAAACGACGCAGCAAAAGGAAAGATATTCACGATTATCGGACGTGAAATCGCAGTTGCGGTAAAAGAAGGCGGCCCTGACCCAGCCAATAATTTTAAACTGGCACAGGTAATTGCCAAAGCAAAATCCAACAACATGCCAAACGATACCATCGAGAGAGGCATCCGAAAAGCATCCGGAGACGGAAATAACGTCAATTATGAATATGCTACATATGAAGGCTACGGCCCGAGCGGTACGGCGATCATCGTGAAGTGCCTGACGGATAATAAGAACCGTACGGCGGCAAATGTCCGCAATGCGTTTACCAAAGGGCAGGGGAGCATCGGGACGCAGGGATGCGTATCGTATATGTTCGACGAGAAGGGACAGATCCTGATCGACAAGGAAGAGTGCGAATTGGAAGCGGATGATCTGATGATGCTGGCTTTAGATGCCGGCGCGGAGGATTTTGCGGAAGAAGAGGACAGTTTTGAGATCACGACGGATCCCGCAGAATTCGAGGCGGTTCAAAAAGCGCTGGAGGATGCGAAGATCCCGATGGCTTCCGCAGAGGTCAGCATGATTCCGCAGACGTATGTTACGCTTACGGAAGAAGCGGATATTATCAATATCGGACGGATATTAGACTTGCTGGACGGCGACGATGACGTTCAGGAGGTTTATCATAACTGGGAGGAATAACCCGTTATACCAAATAGAAAGAGATTTCAGATTGGAGGCAGATATGAAAAGAATCCTTTTTGCAGCATCGGAGTGTGTTCCGTTTATCAAAACCGGTGGATTAGCAGATGTTTGCGGAGCATTACCAAAAGAATTTGACAAGGAGTACTGGGATGTGCGCGTTGTAATCCCGAACTATAGCTGTATTCCGGAGCATTTTCGGAATCAGTTTGAGTATGTGGATCACTTCTGGATGAATGCAGGCAGTTATATTACCAATAAGTATGTCGGAATCCTTCGTTACAAGATGGACGGAGTGACCTACTACTTTATCGACAATCAGGAGTATTTTAACTGCTGGGTTCCGTACGGCGACGTTCGTTACGATATCGAAAAATTCGTATTCTTTGACAAAGCCGTACTTGCGATGCTCAAGCATATTGATTTCCGTCCGGATATCATTCACTGTCATGACTGGCAGGCGGGCCTGATTCCGGTTTATCTGAAAAATGAATTTGCAGCGGATTCGTTCTATTGGGGAATCCGGTCGATCATGACCATACACAATCTGAAGTTTCAGGGAATCTGGGATATTAAGACGATGCAGGGACTGACCGGATTTCACGCTTCTTTGTTTACGCCGGATAAACTGGAATTTAAAAAAGACGCAAATATGTTAAAGGGCGGTCTGGTTTATGCCGATTACATTACAACGGTAAGCGATACGTATGCGCAGGAGATTCAGTCCCAGTATTACGGGGAAGGACTGGACGGACTTTTGTCCGCGCGTCATTTTGACATGCAGGGAATTGTCAACGGAATCGATTATTCGGTTTACAATCCGGATACCGATCCGAAAATTTACGTCAACTACAATGCGGAAAGCTTCCGCAAGAAGAAGGCGCAGAACAAAGAACGTCTTCAGGAGGAGCTTGGTCTTGCCGTTGACAAGCACAAATATATGATCGGACTGATCTCCCGTCTGACCGACCAGAAGGGATTGGATCTGATCAATTACGTAATGGACGGACTGGTAGACGATTTCACGCAGCTTGTCGTAATCGGAACGGGAGAGAACCGTTATGAAAACATGTTCCGCCACTATGCATGGAAATATCCGGATCGGGTATCGGCAAATATCTGTTATTCGGATGATCTGGCGCATAAGCTTTACGCCGCTGCGGATGCATTTTTGATGCCGTCCCGTTTTGAGCCTTGCGGTTTGACGCAGTTGATCTCCTTCCGTTACGGAACGGTTCCGATCGTTCGTGAAACAGGAGGACTGCGCGATACGGTAGAGCCGTTTAACGAATATGAGAATACAGGAGACGGCTTCTCCTTTACCAATTACAATGCGGGAGAAATGCTCCATGTGATCAATTATTCCAAACATATTTTCTATGACCGCAAGCGTCAGTGGAATCAGATGATCGAGCGCGGCATGGCAAAAGACTTCTCATGGAACGCTTCCAAGTTCCGTTATGAGGGACTGTACAATTACCTGCTTGGGGAATAAATTCCATAAAAACGTTTACACTAACAACGGATACCGAAGGGTGTCCGTTGTTTTTTATACCATACTTTGTTCTTTGATATCTCAAAAAGGAAGGGAGGATTCTCATGGGAGAAGAAAAAGGTGCAAACGAAGAGAAAAAAGAAGACGTCAATGAAGCCATCAAAGAATATGGACAGGTGGAGTTAAAAGATAATTTAAGCGACCATCATATTTATCTGTTATCGATCATCGGCGAGATCGAGGGGCATGAGTGTCTTCCTGCAAATACCAAGACGACCAAATATGAGCATGTTCTGCCGCGCCTTGCCGCGATTGAAGACGACAAAGAGGTGGAGGGGGTGCTTTTGCTGCTCAATACCGTAGGAGGCGATGTGGAAAGCGGACTTGCGATCGCGGAAATGATCGCTTCCCTGAGCAAACCGACGGTTTCCCTTGTGCTGGGCGGCAGCCATTCGATTGGAGTACCGCTTGCGGTTTCAACGGATTTTTCCATGATCGTAAAGAGCGGCACGATGGTCATTCATCCGGTGCGGATGAACGGCACCGTCATTGGAGCGCAGCCGACTTACGATTATTTCCAGCAGATGCAGGACCGCATTATCGGATTTATTACCACGCACTGCAGCGCAAAAAAAGAGCGCATTGAGGAGCTGATGATGAATACGCAGATGCTGACAAAGGATCTGGGAACGATTCTGGTCGGGGAGCAGGCCGTAGAGGAGGGGATCATCGACGCGACGGGAGGGATTTCCGATGCGTTTCGCAAATTAAATGAACTGATTGAAAAAACGAACTAATGACAAAGCCTTCAAAATCTGTTATAATCTCTTTCAGTATGATTTTGGAGGTTTTTCAATGGCAACGGAGAAGAAGCGTTCTTCGCAGAAAAAGACGAAAAAAGAAATGATGCAGGAAATGGAAAAGGCGGAGGCTTTCCGGCAGGAGGTCAGTCTTTGGATCATAGTAGCAGTATCTTTACTGCTTTTTATCAGTAATCTGGGAATCGGCGGAACGATCGGCAATACCGTAAGCCGTTTTTTATTTGGTCTTTTTGGGATCATCGCCTATATTTTCCCTTTTTTGCTTCTGATCGGAAGCTTTTTTGCGGTTTCCAACCGAGGCAATCTTTTTGCGGTCGTAAAAATTGTGGCGGCAGTTCTTTTTGCGCTGTTTTTATGCCTGTTTATGTCGCTTGTGGTATCCGGAGACGACCTTATGACGCCGGTCGAGGCTTTCCGGTACAGCTATGAAAAGAAGATCGGAGGCGGCTTCTTCGGCGGGGTGCTGGCGTACGTTCTTGGAAAGGCGTTCGGCATTGTCGGAACCTATATCATCGATATCGTCGTGCTGATCGTTTCGCTGGTGCTGATCACAGAGCGCTCCTTTATGAAGGGAATGAAAAAGGGCGGACAGAAAATGTACGAATCCGCCAAAGAAAGCAACGAACGCTATCGGGAATATCGGGAGCAGAAGCGCAGCGACCGTAAGGTTACGGGAGTTTCTGCAGATACCAGAATCACAGGACGAAAATCCCAGAAGAAAACCGATGAACTCAGCGAACTGACCGCAGAGCCGATGCCGGAGCTGCCGGAGGTGGTAGAAGCCACCAAAGTGCAGCTTGATTCCGATATGGAGGAGGTTTCGAATGCGCTTGCCCATATGGAGCCGGAGCTTTCGGAGGAGGCGATCCCGATGACCGGAAACTTTCTTCCGGATGCCGAGGAACAGCCTGTGATGCATGAGCTTCAGGAGGAGCTTGCGCAGTCCCCTGCGATTGCGGAGCCGCCGGTAACCGACCGTATTGTACATAAAACAAAAGCTTCGGAAGAAGAGCTTGCAAAAGAAGTCGGGCAGGTGCAAAAGGCCGTAGAAGCGGAGGAATATATCCAAAATTATTCCTTTCCTCCGGTTTCTTTGCTGAAAAAGGGAAGCGGCAGAAAGTCCGGCAATACCGAAAGCCAGTTAAAGGAGACCGCGCAGAAGCTGCAGCAGACCTTAAAAACCTTCGGCGTCAACGTTACCGTTACCAATATTAGCTGCGGACCGGCGGTTACCCGATATGAGATTCAGCCGGAAATGGGCGTAAAAGTCAGCAAGATCGTCAATCTGGCGGATGATATCAAGCTGAATCTGGCGGCGGCGGATATCCGTATCGAGGCGCCGATTCCGGGGAAAGCGGCGGTCGGGATTGAAGTTCCGAACAAGGAAAATGTAATGGTTTCTTTTCGGGAGCTGATCGAATCTAAGGAATTTACGGAATCAAAATCCAAAATATCGTTTGCGGTCGGAAAAGATATCGGCGGAAAGACCAAAGTCGCGGATATTGCGAAAATGCCGCATTTACTGATTGCGGGCGCGACAGGCTCCGGCAAATCCGTCTGCATTAACACGATTATTATGAGTATCCTCTACAAAGCGGATCCGAATGAGGTCAAGCTCTTGATGATCGATCCGAAGGTGGTGGAATTAAGCGTATACAACGGCATCCCGCATTTGATGATTCCGGTCGTGACCGATCCGAAAAAAGCCGCGGGCGCGCTCAACTGGGCGGTTGCGGAGATGACGGAGCGTTACCAGAAGTTTGCGGAAGCCAATGTACGTGAAATAAACGGCTATAATGCCAAAGTAGATGCATTGGATCTTCCGGAAGGTCAGGAGAGGCCGAAGCGGATGCCGCAGATCGTAATCATCGTAGACGAGCTGGCGGATCTGATGATGGTTGCCTCCGGAGACGTGGAAGAAGCCATCTGCCGTCTGGCACAGCTTGCAAGAGCGGCGGGCATTCATCTGATTATTGCTACCCAGCGTCCGTCCGTCAATGTCATTACCGGACTGATCAAAGCCAATATGCCGAGCAGGATCGCGTTTGCCGTTACCTCGGGCGTGGATTCCCGTACCATATTGGATATGAACGGGGCGGAAAAGCTGCTGGGCAAAGGAGATATGCTCTTTTATCCGCAGGGGATTCCCAAACCGCTCCGCGTGCAGGGCGCGTTTGTTTCCGACAAGGAGGTATCGGATGTCGTTGCCTTTTTGACCGAGCACAACGGAACGGCGCAGTATAACGATGAAGTGCGCCAGAAAATGGAAACGATGGAAACATCCTCCCAGCAGGCGACAGCCATATCGGATGCCGATATGGACGGAGACGGACGGGACAGCTATTTCATGGAAGCGGCTAAAATCTTGATCGACAAGGACAAAGCCTCCATCGGTATGCTGCAGCGGTATTTAAAGGTCGGCTTTAATCGGGCGGCGCGGATCATGGATCAGTTGGAGGAAGCGGGCGTCGTCGGACCCGAGGAGGGCACGAAACCGCGCAAGGTACTGATGAGTCCGGAAGAATTTGAACAGTTTGTTGACGAAAACTAAGAAACATGATAAATCTATTTATAAAAGAATATGCTAGGAGGGAATGGGATGAAAAGTGATATTCAGATTGCACAGGAAGCCGATTTGGAGCCGATTCAGAAAGTAGCGGCAGAGCTTGGGATCTCCGAGGACGATCTGGAGATTTACGGAAAATATAAAGCAAAACTCTCGGATGAGCTGCTCGAGCGCATCAAAGACCGTCCCAACGGGAAGCTGATCCTTGTAACGGCGATCAATCCGACGCCGGCGGGAGAGGGAAAAACGACCACAAGCGTCGGTCTGGGCGAAGCGTTTGGAAGGCTTGGGAAAAAGGCGGTCATTGCGCTGCGCGAGCCGTCGCTGGGACCATGCTTTGGGATAAAGGGAGGAGCTGCCGGAGGCGGTTATGCGCAGGTGGTTCCGATGGAGGATCTGAATCTGCATTTTACCGGAGATTTTCATGCCATTACCTCCGCCAACAATCTGCTGGCGGCTATTTTGGATAACCATATCCAGCAGGGCAACGAGCTGGGCATCGATCCGCGCCAGATCGTCTGGAAACGCTGTCTGGATATGAATGACCGCGTTTTGCGCAATGTGGTCGTAGGACTTGGCAGCAAGCAGGACGGAATGGTACGGGAAGATCATTTTGTGATTACGGTAGCCTCCGAGATCATGGCGATCCTCTGTCTGGCGGAAAACATGGAGGATCTGAAAAAGCGTCTGGAATCCATTATCGTGGCATATAAATTTGACGGTTCTCCGGTAACGGCAGGAGATCTTCAGGCGGCGGGCGCGATGGCGGCGCTGTTAAAGGACGCGATGAAGCCGAATCTGATTCAGACATTGGAGCATACGCCGGCAATTGTACATGGAGGACCGTTCGCCAATATCGCGCATGGCTGCAACAGTGTGCGCGCTACAAAAACAGCGTTGAAGCTGGCGGATTATGTAGTAACGGAGGCAGGATTTGGCGCGGATCTCGGCGCGGAAAAATTCTTTGATATCAAGTGCCGGAAAGCGGGACTTGCACCGGACGCCGTTGTTCTGG
>CANQCX010000040.1 GCA_947591115.1 uncultured Lachnospiraceae bacterium
GCTGAGTCTTGTGCTGTATATAGAAAAATGGGATTTGAAGTAATTCCCAATTATGGTCCATATGTGAATATGCCAGAGTCATTATGTATGGCAAAGGATATGCAAGTCAGATAAATTTCTGCATTGTGAGGAAGATAGGATAATATTTTCTTTAATAATTATTTGCACATGGTGCTATTACCATGCAAGTTAATGCAGATAAGGAAAATAGTAATGTGGCAGTGGCAATAATAAGCAGATTGCCAGGATAGCGTATAATTTTAATTGGAAAAAATAAAGGGGTTGTCGCACTAAGTATTGAACCTCCCCCCGTCAAGTAGACAGTGAAAAATATAAATTTATATTAGTTTTCTGAGTTTACACAAAACTTGGGAACTGTTGACAATTTCGTTTTTTAGGTCTAACCTCTCATATTTCTTTCTGAAATTACTTGAGATTTCACAATAATAATGCATAGATACAAAGGCGGCCGGCTCTAAGAAGTTAGTCGCCTTTTATGTTATCTATCATATATTTTGGTTCATATCATTTAAAATAATTAAAGAATTCAATTAAGGAATTCAATTTTGGGAATTTCAAAAATCCCCCTCCCCGTCTTGTAAAAACCTCCCGTTTATATTACAATAGAGCCGCATAGTAAACAGACAAATGACAGGGAAGGGATTACGATGAAGAGAGAGAGGAAAAACGTAATTCTGGAGGGAGTATTCATTATTGTGCTGTTGGCATTTATTGTATATTCCTTCTTTTCTTTTATGAGAGATAACAATCAGCGTATCGTAGAGCAGAACAACGACTTTGTCAAGGAGGCGACCGAGCAGAAGGCCGAGCGGCTGGATGAATTGATTGCCATGTCCCAGCGGAATTTGGAGATGATGGTGCATCTGTACCCGACGCTGATGACCGAGCCGAAAATCGATACCGATATGCTGCAGGATATGATGGATCGGTCCTATTTCGATTATGTGGAATTTATATCGCCGGACGGAACGGATCTGGCGGCGGACGGACAGACGGCGAATCTGGTGGATCGGGAATATTTTATTGACGGAATGAAGGGAAACAGCGGAAAATGCGTTGTACATCATTCCAGAATTACGGATGAAACGCTGTTGATTTTTTACTCGCCGTTTTATTATGAAGGAGAGATCATTGGAGTGCTGAGCGGTATCTTACGGGGAGATACCATGTATCAGATTCTTTCCGCGGATTATTTTGACGTGCCGGAAAACAGCTACCTGTTGGAACGTAGCGGAAATGTCATTCTTTCCGCAGGGGAAGGACTGGAATCCAACAATCTGTTGGAGGCGTTAATCCAAGACAATCAGATCAGCGCGTCGGAGCAGGAGAAGCTGAAAAAAGCGCTGCAGGAAGGAAATGCCGTCGGCTTCAATTATCAGGGGAAAACCGGAAAAGGCTGCGCCTACGTTATGCCGCTGAAAGATAAAGAATGGATTCTGGTGCAGAATTTGCCTTCTTCCGTTACCGCCAACATGATCAAAGGAGCGGGCGATGCGGGCATTCGTCTGGAGATAAAGCTGGTGGTGGCGTTCCTGTTTTATATGGCGTATCTGTTCTGGAAAAACTGGGGCATCAAAAAACAGCTTGTTTTTGAAAAACAAACGATGTCCGGAATCATAGAAGCGGTTACGCAGCTTTTTACCCGATTTGCGCTGGTGGATTATGAAACGGACACCTATGAATATCTGAAACGGGATAAAGGCGCCGCGCCGGATCGCGGCGTTTATACGCAGCTTGTGCGGTATCTGGCTCCAAAATATGTGGAGGAAGACGAGAATGCCGAGAAAATGGGCACTGTGATTGCGCAGGATTACGTACAGCAGCATTTGAAGGGATCGGATGTGCCGTATCTGCAGTTTGAATATCAGATCGATATCGACGGCAGACGCTGGGAAAATATGTCCATCCTTTGTCTGGAGACAAAAGACGGTATGCCGTCCAGAGTGCTGTATGCCATTCAGGATGTTACGGCGTTGAAAGAGAGGGAGGAACGGATTCGTTTTGCCTTAAAAGAAGCATCTGAGGCAGCAGAGGCGGCAAACAGAGCAAAATCGGATTTCCTTGCGCGGATGTCCCATGATATCCGTACGCCGATGAATGCCATTATGGGTATGACGGCGATTGCCGAGCGGCATTTGGATGATCGTGACCGTCTGGTGGATTGTCTGGAAAAAATTACGATATCCAGCAACCATCTGCTGGCGCTGATCAACGATGTTTTGGATATGTCAAAGATCGAAAGCGGAAAAGTGACGCTGAGCGACGAACCGTTTAGCATTGCGGACATGGTGGAGAGCATTGTGACCATTATCCGGCAGCAGGCGAAGAGCAGGCATCAGACGTTTCAGGTACATATCATGGATATCCGGCATGAGGAGGTAATCGGCGATACGTTAAGACTGCGCCAGATCTTTTTAAATATTTTGGGAAATGCGGTAAAATTTACGCCGGAGGGCGGAACGATCTGTTTTTCCATTAAAGAGCGTGAGTCTACGGTTCCCGGTCGTGTTTGTTTCGAATTTATCTGTGAAGATACCGGAATCGGGATGGACGAAGCGTTTCTGCAGACGATCTTTGAACCGTTTACGCGTTCGGATGCTTCGGTGCAGCACCAGATTGAAGGCACCGGTCTTGGCATGGCGATCGCCCGTAATATTATCCGTATGATGGGCGGAGATATTCAGGTGGAAAGCAAGGCGGGCGAGGGTTCTAAATTTACGGTATGGGTGCATTTAAAGGAACAGGGAACCGAAACGGAAACCGAAAAGGAGCTGGAAGGACTTCGCGTATTGGTTGCAGACGACGAACAGGATTCCTGCATCAATGCAAGCGAGATCCTAAAAGATATCGGAATGGAAGCCGAGTGGGTGCTGAGCGGAGAAGAAGCTGTTGCGCGGGCAGTGGAAGCGCATGACTGTCAAGAGGATTTTGACGTGATCATTCTGGACTGGAAGATGCCGGGAATGGATGGCGTGAAAACAGCGCAGGAGCTTTTGCAGAAAATCGGCAATCAGGTTCCGGTCATCATTTTGTCGGCGTACGACTGGTCAGTAGTGGAAAGCAAAGCGCGGGAAGCCGGCGTTTCAGCGTTTGTGGAAAAACCGCTGTTCCGTTCGCGTCTGGTATATGCCCTGAAATCGGTGTTCTCGCAGAACCAGAACGCCGACCGGATCGATGAAATGGAAAATATCAGTTATCGGGGAAAACGCGCGCTTTTGGTAGAAGACATTGAAATTAACAGGGAGATTATGAAGGAGCTGCTTTCCTACGTGGAGCTGGAGGCGGATACGGCGGAGGACGGACAGAACGCGTTAGACATGATAAAAAACAGCGCGCCGCATTATTATGATGTGATCTTTATGGATATTCAGATGCCGGTTATGAACGGGTACGAAGCGACGCGCGCAATCCGAAAGCTCGGACGCGAAGATACAGAGCACGTTCCGATCATAGCGATGACGGCAAATGCGTTTGTAGAAGATATTCAAAATGCGAAAGAGGCAGGAATGGATGATCATATGGCAAAACCGATAGAGATTTCCAGTCTGCTGCAGATATTGAAAAAATGGCTTTAACGATCATAAATATTCTGAAAAAAGAAAAAGTACTGTGCATTGCCCTGCTTTTGGGGTTGCTATCCTGTTTTTGGGTTCCTCCGGATCGGGAATATCAGGGATATATCGATCTGCGCGTCCTTGCGCTGCTTTTCTGCCTGATGCTGTTAGTAAAAGGGTTTCAGGGCGCAGGGCTGCTGGACTGGCTGATCGAAAAAATGTTTGGCAGGGTAAAACGAACCCGCGGCATGTGCCGCTTGCTGATGCTGCTTTGCTTCTTTTTAAGTATGCTGATGACAAATGACGTGGCGCTGATTACCTTTGTCCCGTTTGCAATTTTGGCGCTGAAGCGATGCGGGCAGGAGCAATTAACGATACGGGTGGTGGTTCTGCAGACGATGGCGGCGAATCTGGGAAGTATGCTGACGCCGATAGGGAATCCGCAGAATTTGTACCTGTTTTCGGTTTCTGGTATGGGAGCGGGAACTTTTTTTCGGACGATGCTGCCGCTTGCCGTATTTTCCCTGCTGCTTTTATGCGCGGCGGTACAGTTGCTGCCGGACGAAGCGGCAGAGCTTCGGACACAACCGGAAACCAACCGGCTGCCGAAAAAGGAGATTGCCGTATACGGCGTGCTGTTTCTTTTGAATCTGCTTGTGGTTTTCCGGCTGATCTCATGGCTTCCGGTTCTTTTTCTTACGGTTTTAACGATTCTTTTCATCCGCAGGAGCCGTCTGCTGCTTCAGGTGGATTATGCATTGCTTCTGACATTTGTAGGATTCTTTGTTTTTGTCGGAAACCTCGGGCGCATTCCCGTACTCAAGGAGGGAATCGTTCAGATCTTAAACGGCAGGGAAATTGTGGTGTCGGTGCTGTTCAGCCAGTTTCTCAGCAATGTTCCGGCCGCGCTGCTTTTGTCCGGCTTTACCGATTGCTATGAAGGACTGCTGGTAGGTACAAACGTCGGCGGCTTGGGAACGCTGATCGCTTCTATGGCGAGCCTGATCTCCTATAAGCAGTATGCGGGAAGCGAGGGCGCGCAAAAAGGAAGATATCTGCTGGTATTTACTTTATATAATCTGGCAGGACTCGCTCTTTTGCTGCTGTTTTCCCTGTGTTATTATTGATCGCGTACGCCGGTCAAATGCCATTTGATGGCGTAAACAACAAATATATATCGTAAACAGTCCCGTTTAAAAGAAAAGGGTATGATAAAATAGTCATGATTTTTTTCGTTGAGAGAATATTCAAAGGAGGAATTTTATGATGTACTACTTTCTTCTTGGACTTCAGGCGATTACAACGATTCTTGTTTTTACCGAATTTATGTATATATTTCTGCATGTGCATTCCCGCTATCAGACCATACTTATGCTTTTAACATTAGCGGCGTGGGTCAACAATGCGGGATATTTTATTGAAATTCTGTGTACGGATATGGATAGCGCTTTGATCGGAACAAAAATCTGTTACATGGGAAAAACATTTATTCCGCTGCTGATCCTGCAGCTGGGACTGAATTACTGCAATATCCGGATGCCGAATCTTCTGGTAATTTTTTTAACGCTGTTTCAGGTGGGAATCTGGGCGCTTGTTTTGACCTGTGATTACAACGGCTTGTATTACCGTACGATCAGTTATCAGAAGGATGAATTGTTTTCCCATATTGTAACAAAAGCGGGACCGTTTTATTATCTCTTTATACTTGTTTCCGCGGCGTATTTTTGCGTGGTAGCTTACTTTTTGATCCGGCAGTACCGGAAGGAAACGAACCAGAACCGCAGAAAACAGGTTATGGGAATGCTGTTTGTGCTTCTTTATGGGCGAGTGATGTTTACAATGCGGACAGAGTTGGTTATAATAAGAGAAAAAAGTTTTTTTGAAGGAGGAGGTATTTATGGACCGATTAAAAGATAAGGTGGCCGTTATTACGGGAGGAAACTCCGGAGTAGGAGCGGCGACTGCAAAATTATTTGCAAAAGAAGGAGCGACGGTCATCATTACGGCGCGTCGGGAGGCTGCGCTGCAGCAGATCGCAGGCGAGATCGAGCAGGCTGGCGGAAAGGTGCTGGCGGTTTCTACGGATATTTCCAAGCCGGAGGATCCGGAGCGGCTGATGCAGATGGTCATGGACAAATTCCAAAAGATCGATATTCTGGTCAACAATGCAGGGATTCTGGAGGAAGGCTTAAAGCCGATCGACCGTTTTTCGGATGAAGATCTGGATCGTATCGTAGAAACCAACCAAAAAGGCACCATGCGCTGTATGCGCGCGGCAAGCAAACGGATGACCGCCGGCGGCAGCATTGTAAACGTTGCTTCTGTTGCCGGATATGAAGGCTGCGGAGGAGCGGCGTATGTTTCCTCCAAAGCGGCGATCATCGGTGTGACCAAGCATACCGCGCTCCGTTTTCAGGCGCAGGGGATCCGCTGCAACGCCGTATGCCCGGGCACCATTGTAACGCCGATGACTTCTTCCATGAAAGCGGACGAACTGGATCAGGACATGTTCGGCGCAATGGCGACGCATTCCAATCTCCGGACGCAACCATGTACAGCGGAAGACGTGGCAAATATCCTGTTGTTTCTGGCAAGCGATGAATCGCGTGCCATGACCGGACAGATCATGGTAACGGATTTCGGCGCAAGCCTGTAGACTGTAAAACCAAACGCCCGACGGCTATTAAAAAGCTGTCAGGCGTTTGTTATATTAAAATTATTGGAAGCTTTATTTGATAATGATGCATGCGCAGGAAAGATCCTCGCCAAGATCGTAGACTTTTCCGCTTTCCAGACCGACGACCGTCGGACGCAGGATGTAGTGCGGACTGTTTTTTACGACGCGCGCTTTTTCGCCGTTGCTCAGTTCTACAATGGAATCCACAGGATAGAGGATCATGCTTTCCAAAAAGCTTTTCATTGCGGTCATGTCCAGTTCGTTGGTCATGGACATGATCATTTCTACGGCATCACGCTGGGAAAACGCGGCTTTGTATGGCCGTTCCGTTACCAGTGCGTCATAGATGTCCGCCACCGAAAGGATTTTGGCGTACGGCGTGATCTTTTCTCCGGTTACGCCCATAGGATAACCGGCGCCGTTGATCTTTTCATGGTGCTGCAGAACCGCAAACGGGATTTCCGGACCGAATTCCGGCCGGTCTTTTACCATCTGATAACCGAATACGGAGTGCTGCCGCATAATGGCAAATTCGTCGTCATTTAAGCGCCCCGGTTTATTTAAAACTTCCAGCGGGACTTTGGTTTTGCCGATATCGTGAAGCAGACCGCATACGCCGATGGAATGGATCTGCGCAGGGGAAAGTCCCTGCTGTTTTGCAAGGATCATGGATATCGTCGCAACATCGACGCTGTGTTTAAAGGTATATTCGTCGCTGGTTTTCAGTTCGCCGATATCGATGGCGATCGCATCGTTGCTTTCGATCGCATTGAGCAGCTCTCCAGCGATGCTGTCAGTCGTATTTGCCAGATTTTCATCATCGGCATTGTTGTAGATATACTGGATGCCCTCTGAAACGCGTTTCCGGACGCTGTCGGAAAGCGTGACCTTAGAGCGGTCCTCCGTACGGAGTTTTTCTACGTTTTTTTTGGCCTCCGCGGACATGAGCTTCTCCGGATCCTCCGGTTCGTACTCGCCGTCCTGTATATATACGCTCATAATGCCGAGTTTTAACATCGAGTTGATGATATACTCATCCAAAACCGCGCCGCGCGCAACCAGATTCCGCCCCATACGGTCTACGACCGAGTGGTCGATCTTCATGCCGGGTTTCAATTGTCGGGTACGCATATATTTTCGTTTGATCAAAATAATCCCTCTCGTTTCCTAAAATCTCTGTTATCACATAGGAACCATTATAGCATGAATTTGCGCGAAAAGAAAGACACAAAAATCTTGAGTTGTGTTACCGGTTATATTATAATAGTGTTGAAAAGTGGGTTTTTATGTCCTTTTTGGGGGAAAAATGATAAAAAAGGGCGGATAAGATAAAAGGAGGAGAAGGTACATGAAAGAAAAACATTTGTTTCGGGCGAATAAGGTATTGTTGGGAACGCACTCGGCTGCTTCGGTTTTTATTTTGATCGGTTTGGTGTCCGAGCTGTCGTTTGGGGGACTGGCTCCGATCCGAAGCATTCTTCCGCTGGTTTTAACTGTGCTGGTCTATGCAGCGTCACTGGCAGTATTTATTAAGTATAAGGCGACGGAAATCTATTCAAGGGTGGCAGGTATCGGGTTTTCCGTTCTCTATGTCGTGCTGCTTTTGATCTCGCCATCAAATACTACATATCCGTATATGATCCCGTTTTTGCTGGTTTTAGTGCTTGTTATGGACAAAAAGCTGGTATTTATCTGCAGCGGCGTGTTTGCGGCGGCCAATCTGATACGTGTGGTCATGACCGTAGCGGGAGCGGATAATCCGATGCTGATCATGGAATCCTGTATGGTAGAAACGATCCTTACGGTTATGACGGTCGTTGCTTCGGTCATGGGCGTCAACCTGATCGTTCAGTTCTTTAAAGAATCTATGGATGAACTGACCGGCATCATGGATGTCAATACGCAGACGACCGACCGGATGAAGGGCGTTGCCCAGAATGTCGGAAACGATACGCAGGAAGCGGTCAATGACGTCAACCGCGCGCTGGAGCTGGCAAGCGATGTCAATGAGGCTATGAACAATATTTCCGACGGGGTACAGACGATCGTGGATGCCATTAACCAGCAGACCGAACAAACCCAGTCGATTCAGACGACCATTGACGATACCTACGTACAGACAGAAGAGATCGTAGATCTGATGGATGGAATCGACCGTTCGCTTCTGGAGGGCGTCGATGCGATGGGCAAGCTGATGGAAACAGTGGATGTTGCAATCGAGGGCGGACCGGATATGGAGCATGCGGCGGATGCATTGAAGCTGAAGTCCGAAGAAGCGCGCGGCATCGTGGATGTTATTATCAATATTTCCAGCCAGACCAACCTGCTGGCGCTGAATGCCTCCATTGAAGCGGCGCGCGCCGGAGAAGCCGGAAAAGGCTTTGCAGTGGTTGCGGATGAAATCCGTAATCTTTCCGAACAGACAAGGCGTGAGACGGACAACATTACCGCGATCTTGAATGAACTCATCAGCGAGGCCAATATCGTAACGGAAAAGGTGCTGAACAATGTAGAGCTTTCCAATCGTGAAAGCGAATTGGCGAAGAATGCGGACGGACAGTTTAAGCAGATCCGCAGCCGCGTCGGAAATCTTTCGGAAAATATTCAAAAGGTTGAGGCGCAGATGAACGGACTGAAAGAGGCGAACGGCATTATTGTAGACAGTGTTACGACATTGTCGGCAAGCAGCGAGGAGATCAGCGCAAGCGTATCGGAGGCATGTTCGATCAGCGCCGAGAATGTCAATATCGTACAGCATTTTACCGATGTAATCGGCGATATTTCGGAAAAAATTGACCATTTGAAATAATAAACGTTAGGAAGAGCATCATGGACGATAAGGATTTTGTTTTTACCGCGTTGTGGGAGAATTTTTTAAAGCTGGCGAAGGTAAATATCCAGACAGGGGAAATTCGATTTGTCCGTACGGAGGAGACGGAGGAACGGCTGGGCTGTCTGGAAACTGCAGATATGGAAAGCTATACCCAGAGCCTGATCCGGAATCATCTGGTATATCCGGCGGATATACCGGCGTATCGGTATTATATGAATACGGCGTATTTCCGGAGCCGGATCGCCCGCGGAGACAGGACGTTTGTGTACAGCTTCCGCCGGAGACTCAATGATTATTTTACATGGATAACCTTTGAAATGATCATTCCGGAGGGGATTTCCGAACGGGAGCAGTGGGTGGTGTGCAGTTGGCGTTATTCCGACAGCGAAACCTATGCGCTGGGGGATTCTCGGGAAAAACTTGCGTCTATCTTTTTGGAGATACGGAAATTAAATCTGACGATGGACTGGTATGAGGAAATCCGAAGTTTAACGGAGGAAGGACGCTTGGACGGAACAGACGGAACGGGGATTTCGCGCTGGTTTCGAAAATCCGCGAAAGAAGGTCTGGTGCATGAAGAAGATCTGGAGGCTTATCTGGATTTTACGGAGCTTCAGAGCTTGCGGGAGTTCTTTCGAAATGAAAAAAAGGAGATTTCGTTCCGCTACCGGAAGCGCATCGGCGAAGGCTTCCGCTGGGTGTCGATGGAGCTTCGGCCCGGCATGGAATATACGGACGAAAATCAGGTTGTGATGCTGTTTGTGCGCGACATTCATGATTCCTACATGGAGGGATTGCGGCAGGAAGGGAGATTTTATCCGGACTTTTTGGGATAGTTTGGATTTTGCTCTTTATATTTTCCAACTTTCTGCCGAAATAAAATAAAATACCAAAATTTCTAAACGGATTTAAATTTTTATTGCTAAGGAGGGCAAAAGAATGAACAGAGTGGATGGTTTTAGTACGTACCAGAACAATTACTATGCAGCGGCATCCGCTGCAGCAAAAGAAAAGGGTGCGCCGCAGGCGGATGCGGTAAAGAAAAACGATGCAGCCGAACAGACCGGACAGGTAAAACTGAGCCAAGAAGCCAAAAATCTTTTGGAGGAGCTGAAGAAAACATACGGCAATGCGGATTTTATGGTTGCCGAGTATGAAACGGACGAGGAAGCCGCTTCCTATCTTTCCAGAGGAACCAAAGAATACAGTGTTCTGCTGGATCCGGAAACGCTGGAGAAAATGGCTGCCGATGAAGCTACCAAGCAGGAGTATCTGAATAAGCTGGATGAATCCATGAACCAGCTTTCCAATATGAAGGAGCAGCTGGGCGACGAGAAGGATGAGGTTTCCCATATCGGAATCACGATCCATGACGACGGAACCACTTCTTATTTTGCGGAGCTGGAGAAAACGAGCGAAAAGCAGAAAGAGCGCATTGAGCAGAGTCGTGAGAACCGGAAAGAGGAAAAGGCAAAAGAAGCCAAAAAACTGGAAGAAAAGCAGCGGACAAGAGTTTCGGCTGATTCCGTAGAGGAGCTGATGGAGAAGATCCGCAATGTAGACTGGGATCAGATCAAACCGGAGCAGGTTCCAACGAGCGGCAGTCATTTTGACTATAGCATTTAGTGACCAACCGGCCATTTTTGCATAAGATGTATAGAGGAATCCAAACCTCATCGATGCATCTTATGAGGGACGTTCCTTACAACAGACTGTAAAAATGCAGTAGAAAGGAATTGTCATATTATGGCTCAGTTTACAAATCAGGCGCAATTGTCTTATAACAATTCCGTCACAAACTCCAATGTTGCAGTTGGAGAGATATTAGAAGTACTTTCTGCAACCAAAACTGCGGTTGGGGCGGATTATGCCCAGCAGGATCATGTAACTTACATTGTCAGTATTGTGAATTCGGGCGCCGTTGCATTTTCCGGTATTTCCGTAACCGACAATCTGGGGGCGTATACATTCGGCACAGGTACGCGTGTTCCGCTGACCTACCGGCAGGGAACGGTTCGTTATTACATTGACGGCGTACTGCAGGCTGCACCGACCGTTGCGGCAGGCGATACGCTTGTGATCTCCAACCTTACAATCCCTGCGGGGGCGAATGCAATTCTCGTGTATGAGGCGGATGTAAATCCGTATGCTCCGCTGGCAGCCGGAAGCAGTATTACCAATCAGGCAGTAATCAGCGGAAGCGGAATCACGCCGATTACGACGTCCGCTTCGGTCGTTGCCGAAACGGATCCGATCCTTTCCATTACGAAATCGGTAAGTCCGGTTCCGGTAACGGAAAACGGAACATTAACGTACACATTTGTCATTCAGAATTCCGGCAATACGGCTGCGGACGCCGCGGATAACGCGGTAATTACCGATACCTTTAATCCGGTTTTATCGAATCTTCAGGTAACCTTTAACGGCGCGCAGTGGGCGGAAACGACGAATTACACGTATGATGAGGAAACGGGACTGTTTACCACCAATACGGGGCAGATTACGGTTCCGGAAGCAACCTACACGCAGGATGCCGTAACGGGCGCATGGATTACCACGCCGGGCGTAAGCACTCTGGTCGTCTCCGGTACGGTTTAGTATTTGTAAAAGTAAAAAGATGAACTAAAAAAGCGCAATTATCAGAAATGATGATTGCGCTTTTTGAATGCCCTTCTGTCGGAATTCTTTCGTGAAATTATCTATTTCACGAAAGAAAAAAACATGTCAAAATGTCA
>CANQCX010000041.1 GCA_947591115.1 uncultured Lachnospiraceae bacterium
ATATGATATAACCTCGTCAACTGCTTTATCATACTATATGGAATACCGATTGTCAATATCCCAATTGAAAAACTTGCGTGAAAAATCCGTTATATCTCGATCATATACTTTTCATAAGCATTGATTACGCGTGTATCGCCTACCGTATCTTCGCGCGGAAACTTTCTTCCGTAATTCATGTGTACATGACCATGCACAAAGTATTTTGGCCGGTACTGCTCGATCAGCCGGTTAAACGCGCGAAACCCCCTGTGGCACAAATCTTCATCGTCATGAATCCCATAGGCGGGAGAATGCGTGACCAGAATATCAAAACCCTTGCTTCGTTTGAGCTTGGATTTCAGCTTGCGCACACGCTTGTCCATCTCCTGATCCGTATACTGGTTTTTCCCTTCCTTATAGCGGTAAGAGCCGCCCAGTCCCAGTATACGGATCCCCTGATAGGTATAGATCCTGTTTTCAATGCAGACGCACCCCTCCGGCGGCTTTACATCGTACTTGTCGTCATGATTGCCCATCACGTACAGCACCGGTACGGAGGTCATCGTTGCAAGAAACGACAGGTACGACGCATTTAAATCCCCGCAGGAAATAATCAGTCCCACCTCTTCAAAATCTTCTTTTCGAAAATAATCCCAATACGCTTTTGCTTCCTCATCGGCTAAAAATAGTATCTTCATCCTATTTGGTTTCCTCTACCCCTTTTAGTTCCACAACAGCCTTCGCCCCGTCTACCAATTCGTCGATCGCCGGAATGCTTCCGATCACGTTTTCGACCAGCCAGTCCATGTTCATGATATCTTCCGGTTTCATCTCTTCATGTTCCTTATTCATCAGTTCCCCGTCCTGTGAATAGATTTCCCCGTAAAACGGAACAATATAACCGCCGCATATATCCTTCTTCACATGGTCTACCAGACGCTGCACGCCGCGCGGCACATTTTTGGAGCAGATCAGATCGATTACGCCCGCGGACATTCCCCACCAGTAATTTAACGCGCGTCCCTCCACGCTGTCCTCCGTCTGATAAGCGCCCGCCAGAATGCTCTGGATCATTTTTTCATAAAAGATTCCCCAGTTCCAGAGCGGCATGACCAGATTGACCGCCTGACCGTTTTCGTAACGATACAGACCGAACTGACGGGACGCCGCGCGCGGTGTGATCATATCCTGATCCGATACGTAGTGGATGTCGTTTTCTTCCAGAAAACGCTCTAACCGGTAGCCTTTTTTCGTAGACCACTCCAGATAGATCTTTGCCCGCGGATTCACGCAGCATGCACCCAGCGCAAACGCATTAATATTGGCGATCATGCCGTAGATCGGATAGTCGGCGACATAAGCGATCCGGTCATTTTCCGCCATCGCGCCCGCGATCATGCCCGAAAGGAATTTTGCCTCGTACATTCTCGCATAATACGTCCGAATATACTTGTGCGGCGTATTCAGCGAACAGTTCAAAATCTTGACCTCCGGATGCTCCACAGCGGTTTTCAGGCTCTGCTTCATCATCTGCGGTCCTACGCCAAAGATAATGCTGGCTCCCAGATCGATCACATCGTTTAACACCCGTTCAATGTCTTCGTCATTGACATTGTTGACGCTGATGGTGTCCAGCACATCGGAAAACGTCTCCTCCAGATAGATACGCCCCAGCTCGTGCGCATAGATCCAGTCGGAGCCCTCCGGCGATTTCGGATATAAAAACGCCACCGTAAACTTTTTGGTCGATACCGGAATAAAATAGCTGAGCAGATTCTTCCGCTGCACCTTCGTCGGATCCATGACCAGTCCAACCTTGTGCTCCTCCGTCATCATGACGATCTCGCTCCACGCCTTTAAGATGTTGGTATTAAAGTCGGCAGGCGTCATTGCCAGCGTCGTTTCATAGTCAAATACATTCATGAACGCCACCAGCGCATCCCCAACGCTGATCGGCAGCTTATCGCCGCCCCGAAAATAATAGGCTTTTGTAAAATAAAACAGGATATTGTTGAAATTCTCTACGGTTTCCTCCTCCCACTCTCCGGTCCTTCCGACCAGCTCCAGCAGGCGCTGCGCATTGCCCAGACGGGTAAATTCGATCGTATTCAGTCCCGTAACCTCGTTGAATTTCATAAATTCATAGTACAGGCGGATCTCCTCGTCCTCCGAATACCTCGGAACCTTTCTGGTAACAATGGCGGGAATGGAATCCGCCTGATAATATTTCAGCACGCTGACGCGCTTGTTTCCCTCCACGACATAATAGCGGTTCAGATATTCATAGGCGATGATCGGATCGCGGATCCCTTCGGTAAGCTGCGCCTCCGATAAATGCGCCCATTTGTAGGAAAACTCCGTTCCGGTCTCCATGATCGGCATAAAATTTGCGGCAAACGCCCTCGTCCGCCCCATCGTACTGGTTCCTACCACGAATTCCAGCGGAACCTGAACCAGTCCCAGCTTCTGCTCTGTCTGTATATCCGCATGGGACAAGATGTCATCCAGTACCGGCAGATACGGAAAATGCCCCTTTGCCACACACGCCTTATATTCTCTTTTTCCAGCCTTTAAGGCTTCCAAATATGGATTTTCAGCCATATTACCACTCCTTTATCAATTTCCGGCCCCTGTCAGGAGCCTCTTTTCAACGTTATCATAACATGAAAATAGAAAAAAATAAAATACTTCTTTTCTAATTTGCCGATGTCTGCTATAATCAAAGCAGGTATTAGGTACTATGGAGGGACATGGATGGACAGTATAACAAAAGAGCAGGCTGACATCATAGGCGAAGTAGCCAATATCTGCACCGGAAACGCCGCTACTACGCTCAGTATGATGCTCAACCGCGCGACCAACATTACGACGCCCGTCGTCGAAGTGCTTGTAAACGAACAAGAGCTTTCGCGGGATGATCGTATCTTAGTAAAAGTTCCTTATACCAAAGGTTTGGACGGTACGAACCTTATGGTTTTAAAGGAACGCGACGCACTCATAATTGCGAATCTGATGATGGGGGGAGACGGGATCAGCATATCCGGCATGTCATTCGACGAATTGACATTGTCCGCCATAAGCGAGGCGATGAACCAAATGTGCGGAACCATCGCCACTTCAATGGCTTCTCTGCTCGATACTCCGACAGACATCGGCTTTCCGCTTGTGAATTCCAAGTATAAGACGACGTTTGAGATTCCGGATGAATTGTGCAACGGTACTGACATTGTTAAGGTCACGTTCCGGTTGACCGTAGACAAATTGATTGACAGTGAGCTGCTTCAGCTCTATCCACTTAGTATTGTAAAACAGATTTTAAAACAGGAGGAACGATAAATGGCAAAGATATTGATTGTTGATGATGCAGCTTTCATGCGGATGATGCTGAAAGACATCCTGACCAAAGGAGGTTTTGAAATTGCCGGCGAGGCCGCAGACGGCAACGAGGCAGTTGCAAAATATTCCGAGCTTCATCCGGATCTTGTTACTTTGGATATTACCATGCCAAATAAAGACGGAATTCAGGCGTTAAAGGAGATCAAAGCTGCGGATCCGAACGCAACCTGTGTAATGTGTTCTGCAATGGGCCAGCAGTCTATGGTTATCGAAGCGATCCAGTCCGGCGCAAAGGACTTCATTGTAAAACCGTTTCAGGCTGACCGCGTTTTAGAGTCCATTCGTAAAATATTGGGATAATTCTTTGTTTGTCCGCAACTACAGGAGGTCATGATGCGGAAGAAAAAAAACGGCATTGCACGCAGTTTCGCACAAATGACTATTATCCCGCTTGTGCTGTTTGGTATGATTACCGCCATATTCAGCGTTTTTTGGATAACGGAATCGATCGTTGGCGAAGTTCATAATGAGCTGCATTATCTGTCCGAGGTAACGATAGAGGCGGTAGACCGTCTCTATCCCGGCGATTATGTTCAGATTGGGAGTGAGGATGCGCTTCTTACCTATAAAGGAGATACCATCCTCAGTTCTAATTATGCCCTGATCGACTCTTTAAAGGACAAAACCGGAATGGATTACTCCATTTTTTACGGAGATACGCGTATCATTACTACCCTGCGCGATCACGAAGGAAACCGGCTGGTTGGTACGCAGGCGGGAGCAGACATCATACAGACCGTACAAACGGAAGGAAAACCCGCGTTTTACAGTTCCATTAACGTAGTGGATTCCTCGTACTACAGCTATTACACGCCGCTCTACAACAGCGACGGAACCTGCGTCGGCATGTTTGCAACGCTGATGCCTTCCGAGCGCGGCTTCTATCTGCTGATGCGCGTCATCCTTCCGATCGTGCTTTTATCCTTTGTTGTCATTGTCTTCGCACTTCTCTGGTCGCACCGCTATGCCGCGGAGTTTATTACCATTATCCGGAAATTGAGCTGCGCGTTTGAACGCGCCTCTCTCGGCGATCTGTCCAACAGCATTCCTCAGGAGCTGCTGACGCGTACCGACGAATTCGGCATGATGTCCAATTCTTTAATGGATATGCAGGATTCCCTGCGGACTTTGGTGGAGCATGACGCGCTGACCGGCCTTTATAACCGGAGATTCGGACAGCAGAAGCTGGATCAGACGTATGCCCTTGCAAAAGAGGGCAAAACCGAATTTTCTATCGCGCTGGGCGACATTGACTTTTTTAAGCGTTTTAATGATACCAACGGCCACGAATGCGGCGATTATGTGTTAAAGCAGACCTCGCTTCTGATCCAGAAGCATGTAGGGACGCAGGGTTACTGCATCCGCTGGGGCGGCGAGGAATTTTTGATCCTTTTTGTAAAAGGCAGCTACGAAGACCATACCGTCACAACGGAGCATCTTCTGGAGGACATCCGCAATACCTCATTGTCTTATCATGGACTGACGCTTTCGATTACCATGACATGGGGCATCTTAAAAGGCGATACAGAGCATACCTGCGACGAACTGGTCGAAGCGGCAGATCAACTGCTTTACTACGGCAAGGAAAACGGAAGAAACTGCATGATTACTGAAAAAAAGAGCCCGGAGCCAGACTAAATGCTCCGGGTTTTATAATTGCCGCAGTTGTTCTACAGCACGTTCGCGCAAAATGACCTTGTCATGTTCTTTTACATATGCATAACGCTCTTTTCCAAGCTGGATGCCCGAGGAGAATTCATCCGTCAGCATGGAAAGGCGCATAACCTCTTCTTCCTCGCAGTCGGACAGATCCATCATGAGCAGATACTTCTGTCCTTCTTTGTACAGGGCGTTTTCCGGCATCGGGTACATCTCCGCCAGCTTTGCAAACCGTACAAGATGGTTCAGATTGTCAAAGGTAAACAGGACGATGACCGACAAATCTTCCTTTTCCTCCAGCGTTTCTTTTTTGCTGTTTTTAATCTCCTCCCATTTCTCCGCCGGAATGGAATTTAAGAGTCCGTTAAAAATATCCTTCAAATGCTCGACCATTCCTCCGACTCCCGGATATTCCGAAAACGTGAGGGACAGCGTGTGATCCGGCAGAAAATCGGCGCGTACCGTTTTGACGCCCAGATCAAACTTAATCTGGAATTCCTGCTCCGCCAGATCGAAAATATGATTCATAAACTCCTGCGTGCGTTCTCCGTTGCTCATGATCTCATCCATTGTAAACCCCAGATCATAGATTTCTTCTTCGGAAATGATACATTTGATGGTATGTTCTCCAATCCTTGAAAATTGCATATCCTTCACCTGCCTTCCAGTAATTCGATTTTTCCCCGGATCCTTTGTAACGCATTGTCGATGGATTTCGGAGATTTGCCCAAAAGCTCTCCGATTTTGGTATAAGGGTTCCCTTCCAGATACAAGGTCAGCACCTTTCGTTCCAGTCCGCTTAAATTCTGCCAAAGCCGCTTTTTATAATCCTGCCAGACTTCCCGCTCGATGATGAGCTGCTCCGGATCGGCTCCCGCGTTTTGGGACAGCAGCTCCTCTAACGTCATGCCGCTCTCCGGCTGTTCGGCGGAAAGCGAAATATAAGTATTCAGCGGAAAATGCTTTTTCCGGTTGGACGCCTCCAGCGCCGAATACAACTGCCGGCTGATACAAAGCTCGGCAAAATGATAAAACGAGCTTTCCCGATCCTCCCGAAAATCTCTGACCGCTTTAAAAAGTCCGATCATCCCCTCCTGTATCAGATCTTCGTTTTCGCCCCCGATCAGATACATGGCATTTGCCTTTTTCCGGACAAGCGGCTTGTATTTTTCCATAATATAGTCCATGATCCCGTCTTCGCCCAAACGCAGTCTTACGATCAGTTCCTCGTCCGGACAGGTTTCGTATTTTTCCAATCTGCCTACCTCTTGCCCATTCTCTGGCGGACGATCTCATATGCCAGTACGCCTGCCGCAACCGAAGCGTTTAAGGAATCAATGTCTCCCCGCATCGGAATCGCCGCCGTCATATCGCAATTCTGGCGCACGAGCTGGCTGACGCCCTCGCCCTCGCTTCCGATGACAAGTCCGATCGGTCCGGTCAGATCCAGATCGTACATCAGGGTTCCCTCCATATCCGCACAGACAAACCACATGCCGCGTTCCTTTAAGTCCCGAATGGTATTCGTCAGATTCGTTACCTTTGCTACCGGAGTGTAGTTAATCGCCCCCGCAGAGGTTTTCGCCACGACCGGAGTCAGTCCGACCGCCCTGTGCTTGGGAATGATCAAGCCATGCGCCCCGCAGAGGTTCGCAGTTCGAAGAACCGCGCCCAGATTGTGCGGATCCTCCATCCCGTCCAGCAGGATCAAAAACGGCGGCTCGCCTTTTTCCTCGGCGCGCCTCCACAGATCGTCCACCTCGGCATACTCATACGCCGCCGATATGGCGATGACGCCCTGATGTTTTCCGGTCTCGGACATCTGATTCAGACGTTCTTTTGAAACATAGCTGATAATGGTATCGCGCCGTCCCGCTTCCCGCGTGATCGACCGGATCGGGCCGTCCTGACAGCCGTCCAGCACAAACAATTTGTCGATCGTCCTTCCGGAACGGAATGCTTCCAGAACGGCATTCCTTCCCTCGATTTTATTTTCCTGTTTTGGCATATATTCTCCTTTAAACTGCAAGGTGCAGCTTTTCTATCGCCGTTTTCGTCAGCTCCACAATCCGTTCAAACCGGTCGGTTAGGTAAAGATAGCCTACCAGCGCCTCAAATCCGGTTGCCTTCCGGTAATCCGCCATTGTCGCATGCTTTGCCATCGTCGGCGATTTCGCATTGCGTCCCCTCCGGTAAATATCCGCTTCTTCTGGAGAAAGCAGCGGCTCCAGCGCCTCCGCCATCAGCGCCTGCGTATGCGCCTTTACGATACGGCTGGTGCGTTTGTGCAGCGTTCCTGCCTTTGCATTTCCTTTTCCGACTACAACGGAGCGGATGATCAGATCGAAGATGCCGTCTCCGATATAGGCAAACACCAGCGGGGAATAGGTGCGTATATCCGTATCCGGAAGCGAAAACTGGCATTTGATATAAGAATCAATTCCGCTTGTCATTCGCCCATCTCCCATACGGTACCTTCTCGGGTATCTTTGATCACGATCCCTTTTTCCGACAGCTCCGCCCGTATGGCATCGGCCTTCGCAAAATCCTTTTCTTTTTTTGCCGCCGCGCGTTCTGCGAGCTTACGCTCGACATATGCCTTTAGCTCCGGATCCGCGCCCGCCGCCGACGCATTCATCCGTTCGGCTGCGGCAAGAAGATCCAGCGACAGCACACGATCAAAATCCGCGATCAGCGCAAGCTTCGTCTTATCATTGATATCGGCTTTTAACAGGTCGTAGATAACCGTAATCGCCATAGAAGTATTCAGATCATTGCACAAATGACGCTCAAACTGCGCCTTATGCTCCGCAAAAGCGGCTTCGTCCAGCTCTCCGTCGTCTTTTAGCTCCGCGATCCGCTTGACCAGCTTTTCATAAGCGGTCGCCATATTGTCCAGAACCTCATAAGAGAATTCGAGCGGCTTGCGGTAATGGGACTGCAGGCAGAACAGGCGGTATACAAGCGGATCATACCCCTTTTCCTTGAGCAGCGATACCGTCAGAAAATCGCCTTTGGACTTGCTCATCTTGCCGGATTTATCGTTCAGATGATGCACATGGAACCAGTAGCTGCACCATTTATGCCCCAGATAAGCCTCGGACTGCGCGATCTCATTCGTATGGTGCGGAAAGATATTATCTACGCCGCCGCAATGGATATCCATGTATTCTCCCAGATGCTTCATGCTGATGCAGGAGCATTCAATATGCCATCCCGGATATCCGACGCCAAACGGACTTTCCCATTTCAGCGCCTGATCTTCAAATTTGGATTTGGTAAACCACAGTACAAAATCATTTTTATTCTTTTTATTGGCGTCCTCTTCCACATCGTCCCGTACGCCGACCTGAAGCTGCTCCTTTTCCACCGCGGACGAAAACACAAAGTAATCCTCTAATTTGGAGGTGTCGAAATAGACGTTGCCGCCCGCCTGATACGCATACCCCTTTTCCAGAAGGACCTGAATCATATGGATAAATTCCGGAATACAGTTGGTAGCCGGCTCCACGACATCCGGACGCTTGATATTTAAATCCCTGCAATCCGAAAAAAATGCGTCCGTATAAAACTGCGCGACCTCCATGACGGTCTTGTGCTCCCGCTTCGCGCCTTTGAGCATCTTATCCTCCCCCGTATCGGCGTCGCTGGACAGATGGCCTACATCTGTAATATTCATAACCCTTTTGACATCATATCCGATATAGCGCAGCGCCTTTTCCAGCACGTCCTCCATGATGTAGCTGCGCAGATTGCCGATATGGGCAAAATGATAAACGGTCGGTCCGCAGGTATACATTCCGATCTTCCCGTCCTCGTTCGGGATCAGCGTTTCCACGTTTCTGGTCAATGTATTGTAAATGTGAAAGTTATTCTCCATTTGTATGCTCCTTATATCCGTTTTGGTATAAATTCTCCAATTCCAGTTCCAGCCGCTCCACTCTCCGGCGCAAACAGTCATTGTCCGTCTGCAGGCTGTTTAATTCCTCCAATACCGGATCCGGCAGATGCGTCTGATCCAGATCCTCCTGCGGCAGACTGACATTGTTGCGTTTGACGACCCTTCCGGGAACCCCGACTACCGTAGAATTCGGCGGCACTTCCTCCAATACCACGCTTCCTGCGCCGATCTTGCTGTTATCGCCGATGTGGAAGGAACCCAGAATCTTTGCCCCCGCGCTGACCATTACATTGTTGCCCAGCGTCGGATGGCGCTTCCCCTGTTCTTTTCCCGTACCGCCAAGCGTAACGCCCTGATACAGCGTACAGTTATCTCCAATGACAGTCGTTTCTCCGATAATTACTCCGTTTCCATGATCGATAAACAATCCTTTTCCGATAACTGCGCCCGGATGAATCTCAATGCCCGTCTTGCGCGCTGCCCTCTGGGAAATCCATCTTGCCCGAAAATAATGGCCCTTTCGATAAATCCGGTGCGCCCTCCGGTAACTTAACATAACCCGAAAGCTCGGATATAAAATGACCTCCCAATTAGAATGAATAGCCGGATCGCGTTCTCTGATAATACGGATTTCTTCTTTTACATTTTTTATAAAACCCATATGTCTGACTCTCCTGCAACTATAATATACGCAATTTCCGCGAGTGAAAAACGGATTACTCCTCTTCAAGAGACGAAGTAACCCGCGGTTTGACTCTTCTTCCGGAATACATTATCTAATTTAGTTTATGCAGGAATACGCATTTTGTCAAGAGAATTGCAGAAAAACGATTTTGTGGTAAAATAAGAACGAGAAAAACAAAACAGGAGCGGCAATTTTGAAAACGAAAAAAAACACAAACGGCACCAGCCATAAAAAACTATGGATCGGCTTTGGAATTTTCATCGTCTGCATTCTCGCCGCAGATATCGGACTGCGCGCATATTTCCGCGATTCCTACAATGCCGGAAACACCGCGCACCGCGCGCTGATCGGCGACTCCAAAGTATCCGTTTCCGCCCAAAAAAACGAAGCCATTATCTTCTCTCCCGAAGAGCCTCGGGCGGGACTGATCTTTTATCCCGGCGGCAAGGTAGAATACGAAGCCTATGCGCCGCTTATGCATGCGCTTGCGGAAAACGGGTTTCTGTGCATTCTTTTGCATATGCCGTTAAACCTTGCCGTATTGGATCCGAATGCGGCGGAGGGCTACCCCGAACAATACCCCGAGATCGACTGCTGGTATATCGGCGGCCACTCCCTCGGCGGCGCAATGGCGGCAAATTACGTCAAAAAGCATACGGACGAATACGACGGACTGATCTTGCTGGCGGCGTACTCTACTGCGGATCTAAGCGGCAGCGATCTGGATGTCCTTTGCATTTACGGCTCCAATGACGGGGTTTTAAACCTCGAAAAATACGAAGCCTGCAAAAAGAATCTTCCGGAGGATTTTACGGAAGAGGTCATCGACGGCGGCTGCCATGCGTTTTTTGGCAATTACGGCGCGCAAAAGGGCGACGGCGTCCCTGCCATAACCAATGACGAGCAGATCCAGACGACCGTTGACTTCATCTGCAGTTTTGATAATTTTGCATCGGAAAGGGACGCTTATGAACTATCGCAAAGATAAATACGGAAATGATATTTCCATTCTGGGATACGGCTGTATGCGCTTTACCCAGAACGGCGGACGCATTCTTCTGGAAAAAGCAGAAAAAGAGATTATGACCGCCTATCACGCCGGAGTCAACTACTTCGATACGGCGTACGTCTATCCGGGAAGCGAGGCGGCGCTTGGCGAGATCCTTGACAGAAACCATATCCGAGGAAACGTTATGATCGCCACCAAGCTCCCTCATTACCTGATCCGCAAACCGGACAGCATGGAACGCTGCTTTCGCGAGCAGCTTTCGCGCCTGAAGACGGATTATATTGATTTTTATCTCATGCATATGCTGACGGATGTCCAGACGTGGGAAAGGCTAAAGCAGCTTGGCATTCTGGAATGGCTGGAAGAGAAAAAGAAGTCCGGCGCCATCCGGCAGATCGGCTTTTCCTACCATGGCAATACGGAGATGTTCTGCCGCCTTACGGATGCTTACGACTGGGATTTCTGCCAGATCCAGTACAATTACATGGACGAGCATTCACAGGCGGGGCGGCGCGGACTGCAGTACGCCCACGAAAAGGGACTTCCCGTAATCATTATGGAACCGCTGCGCGGCGGACGGCTGGTCAGCCGCCTTCCGGAGCAGGCGCTGCATATTTTTAAAAACTATCCGATTTCCCGTACGCCTGCCGAATGGGCGCTGCGCTGGCTCTGGAACCAGCCGGAGGTAACCTGCGTCCTCTCCGGCATGAATTCTGAAGAAATGGTTCGGGAAAACATTCAAACGGCTTCTACGGCGGCAGCCGGAGATTTTGGTCCCGAGGAGGAGGAAATGCTGCAAAAAGTCGTTTCCGCCATAAACGCCAAAATGAAGGTCGGCTGTACCGGCTGCGGCTACTGTATGCCATGCCCCTCTCATGTGGATATTCCGGGCACCTTCGCCGCCTACAACCACCGCTATTCCGACGGACGCTGGCGCGCATTGACGGAATATTTTATGTGTACCGCGCTGCGCCGCACCTCCTCCGCCGCTTCTAACTGCGTAGAGTGCGGAAAATGCGAAAAGCACTGTCCGCAGCACATTGAGATACGCAAAGAACTGAAAAACGCGCGCCGCAAACTAGAAGGACCTTTGTATAAGATTGC
>CANQCX010000042.1 GCA_947591115.1 uncultured Lachnospiraceae bacterium
TCTCTGATTCGGTCAATATCCGAGACGGAGCAAGTACCGATGCCAACATAGTCGGGAAAGGAAAAAGCGGAGATACCTTTACAAAACTGGGCGAAAGCGGCGAATGGACGCAGATCGATTACAACGGAACCCCGGCTTATGTAAAGACAGAGTTTATACAGACGACAGCAAATTGATGAAAGATATGCGGAGACTTTTTCGAAAGTCTCCGTTATTGCTGTCACAGGGAATCAAAGGACGGGTAAATTACTTATGGAAGAAGCAGGGATCCGTATCAACAAATATTTAAGTGAAGCAGGAGTATGCTCCCGACGGGAAGCCGACCGTATGATCGAGGACGGCAGGGTCCGCATCAACGGAAAGCTCGCTGCCATTGGCGATCGGGTTTTTGACGGACAGAAGGTTTTTTTTGACGGGAAAGAGGTAAAGCAGGAGGAAGAACGGATCCTTCTGGCGCTCTATAAACCGGCGGGGATCGTCTGTACCGCAGAAAAACGGGAAAAAAACAACGTAATCGATTACGTCAATTATCCGAAACGAATTTATCCGGTCGGCAGATTGGACAAGGATTCGGAAGGCTTGCTGCTTTTGACGAATCAGGGCGACATTGTCAATAAAATGATGCGTTCCGGAAACCGCCACGAAAAGGAGTATCTGGTAACGGTACATAAAACGATTACCGATCATTTCCTGCGCGGTCTTGCCGGCGGAGTTCCGTTAGTAGAGCTTGGCGTAACGACGCGCCGCTGTAAAGTGAAAAAAATTTCTTCCCGCCAGTTTTCCATTGTCCTGACGCAGGGACTGAACCGTCAGATCCGCAGAATGTGCGAATATTTCGGCTATCGTGTGGAAAAACTGGTTAGAATACGGATCATGAATATCAAACTGGGCGATCTAGCATATGGAACGTACCGACCGGTAACGGAAGAGGAATATCGTCTGCTGCAGCGGCTGATCAAAAATTCCTCCAATATGCCGATCAGAGACCGAAGGTAAGGAGCAGGGCAGCGCATGGATAAAAAAGAACGGATGGAAACGCTTGTAAAAACGTTAAATCAGGCATCGGATGCCTATTACAACGGACGGGATGAGATCATGTCCAATTATGAGTGGGACGCCATGTTTGACGAACTGCTTGCGCTCGAGAAGGAGCTTGGAACAGTTCTTTCGGACAGTCCTACGCAGAAAACCGGCTTTGACAGCAGCGGAGAAAAGGAAGCGCATGAGTTTCCGGCGCTTTCTTTGGCCAAAACCAAGAAACTGGAAGACCTGCAGAACTGGGCGGGAGATTATCCGATCTGGCTCTCATGGAAGCTGGACGGATTGACGCTGGTACTGACGTATGACAACGGGAAGCTGACAAAGATCCTGACCCGCGGAAACGGAACCGTCGGAACCAATATTACATTTTTAAAAGACGCAATCGAAGGCTTTCCAAAGGAAATTTCCGAACAGGGGCATTTGGTCGTGCGCGGGGAAGCCGCGATCTCCTATACGGATTTTGCCCTGATCAACGACACCATAGAAGACGAAGACGAAAAGTACGCCAATCCGAGAAATCTGGCGGCGGGCACGCTGAATCTGGACGATCCCAAAGAAGTCAGGGAACGCCGCGTTCATTTTTATGCGTTTACGCTGGTCTATACAGACAGGGAGCTGCGTTCATGGGGAGAAAGGATGCAGTATCTGGAAACGCTCGGATTTTCCGTTGTCGAGCGGGAAAAGGGCAGCCGCGATACGCTTCCGCAGATGGTTGAAAAATGGACGAAGCGCGTGGAAAGCGGCCGGATGGATATTCCGGTAGACGGACTGGTAATCTGCTATGACGATACGGAATACGCCGCTTCCGGAAGCGTGACCGGACATCATGCCACGAGGGCGGGGTATGCCTTTAAATGGAAGGACACGTCCGCATTTACAAAACTGCGCAATATCGAGTGGTCATGCGCGGTATCGACCATTTCTCCGGTCGCGGTATTCGAACCGGTACAGTTGGAGGGAACGACCGTTTCCCGCGCCTCTTTGTGCAATCTGAGCGAAATTGAGCGTCTGGGACTGGGCGAGACCTGTACGCTGGAAATTATCAAAGCAAACAAGATCATTCCGAAATGCATCTCCGTTTCGGATGCGCATGGAACGGTGCGGATTCCGGAGGAATGTCCGGTCTGCCATGCAAAGACGCAGATCCATATCAGCAAAGCCAGCGGAACCAAGACGCTGCACTGCACAAATCCCGATTGTACGGCGAAGCATGTCAAAAAATTTACGAGGTTTGTCAGCAAATCCGGTATGGATATCGACGGCCTTTCCATTCAGACGATGCTGAAATTTATGAATGAGGGATATATCCATGAATTTGCCGATCTGTTCCGGCTTCCGGAGCATTTTGACTCGATCAGCCGGATGGAGGGCTTCGGAGAAAAATCCTGTGAAAATATGGCAAAGGCGATTGAAAAAAGCCGTAATGTGCATCCGGTACGCTTTATCTATGCGCTCTGCATTCCGATGATCGGAACCGATGCGGGCAAGAAGATCGTCCGTTCGATTGGCTTTGACGCATTTATGGAGAGGATGAAAAACGCGCAGGGATTAGAGGATATCGACGGGATCGGAGAAGAAAAATCCGGCTCCATTCTGCGCTGGTATCAAAATCCGGCGAATCAGGCAGAGCTGGAGCATCTCCTCAAAGAAGTGCGCATCGAACCGGTTGCGCCCGAAGAAGCTTCGCAGGGCCGCTGCGCGGGAATCACATTTGTCATTACGGGCGAGGTGCATCATTATAAAAACCGCGAGGAATTTAAAAATTACGTAGAATCGGAGGGAGGGAAGGTCGCCGGCTCCGTTTCCAAAAAGACCGGATATCTGGTCAATAATGATACCGAATCCGCGTCATCCAAAAACCGGAAGGCAAAGGAACTGGGAATCCCGATTATTTCCGAAGACCGTTTCTTAGAATTATTTGGCAGCAGAAAAGAGGAAAAACAACATGCCGATTAGGACGCAGAGCGATTTGCCAGCAAAAGAGATCTTAGAATATGAAAATATATTTGTGATGGATGAAAATCGGGCGATGCATCAGGACATACGGCCGATCAGCATTGCGATCGTAAATCTGATGCCGCTGAAAGAGGACACCGAGCTGCAGATTTTGCGCTCGCTTTCGAATACGCCGCTTCAGGTGGACGTTTCGTTTGTAACGCTTTCCTCCCATGAATCCACGCATACCTCCGTCAGCCACCTCAATAAATTTTATCAGCCGTTCGAGGAGATCGAGGAGCAAAATTACGACGGACTGATCATTACGGGCGCGCCGGTGGAGCAGATGGAATTTGAGGAGGTGGATTACTGGGAAGAGATCTGCAGGATCATGGAGTGGTCGAAAACGCATGTAACCTCGACGCTGCATCTGTGCTGGGGCGCGCAGGCGGCGCTTTATTACCACTACGGGATTCCCAAGCATCCGCTGGAGAAAAAAATGTTCGGGGTATACTGGCATCGCGTAGAAAACCGGAAGGTGCCGCTCGTGCGCGGCTTCGACGATTATTTCTGCGCGCCGCATTCCCGTCATACGACGGTACATAAAGAAGAAATCTGCCGGCACGAAGAACTGACCGTTCTGGCGGAGTCAGAAGAAGCCGGCGTATTTCTGGTCATCGGAAAAGACGGCAAACAGATTTTTGTGATGGGACATCCGGAATATGACCGCCTGACGCTGCATAAAGAATATATGAGGGACAAAGAGAAGGGATTAAACATCCAAAAACCGGTCAATTACTATCCCAATGACGATGAAACGCAAAAACCTCTGCTGCAATGGCGTTCTCATGGTAATATCCTTTATGCAAACTGGTTAAACTACTATGTATATCAGCAGACACCGTATGATTTTATCAAGATGTCCAAGATTTTAAAGAAAAAAAAGAAACAATAAAATAAAAAATAAATAGGAAAATAGTCTGATTTTTATTTTACATTGGACAAAATATATGATACCATAGTCAGTGGGGAAAACAAAAAAATACATTTTATATAAAGGGGGACACTTTTATGGCAAAAGAATTGGTCGCAATGCTGCTTGCCGGGGGCCAGGGCTCCAGATTGTATGCATTGACCCAGAAACTTGCAAAACCGGCAGTGCCGTTTGGCGGAAAATACAGGATCATTGATTTCCCATTATCCAACTGTGTAAATTCCGGTATTGATACGGTAGGGATCCTGACACAGTACCAGCCTCTTGTATTAAACGAATACATAGGCAACGGACAGCCATGGGATCTGGATCGTCTGTATGGCGGCGTACACGTGCTTCCGCCGTATCAGCAGGCTTCCGGTTCTGACTGGTACAAGGGAACCGCAAATGCAATCTATCAGAACATCTCGTTTATTGAGCGGTACGATCCGGAATATGTCATCATTTTGTCCGGAGATCAGATCTGCAAGCAGGATTACAGCGATTTCCTTCGTTTCCACAAGGAAAAAGGCGCGGAATTCTCGGTAGCGGTCATGGAGGTACCGTGGGAGGAGGCTTCCCGCTTCGGACTTATGGTTACGGACGAGAATGACAAGATCACAGAGTTTCAGGAGAAGCCGAAGGAGCCGAAATCCAACCTTGCCTCTATGGGAATCTACATTTTCAACTGGGATATTTTAAAGAAATATCTGATCGAGGACGAGGCGGATCCGAATTCCGAAAACGACTTCGGAAATAACATTATTCCAAATCTGCTGCGTGACAAGAGAAGCATGTATGCGTACCGCTTCAGCGGCTACTGGAAGGATGTAGGGACCATTTCCTCTCTCTGGGAGGCCAATATGGAGGTTTTGGATCCGGAGCACAGCGGGATCAATCTTTTTGACGAAGAATGGAAGATCTACAGCCGGAACAGCGGTATGACCGGACACAGGATCGGCGACGACGCGACGGTGGAGGATTCCATGATTACCGACGGCTGCAACATTCAGGGAACGGTCAAGCATTCCGTTTTGTTTGCGGGCGTTACGGTAGAACAGGGAGCCGTTGTAGAAGATGCCGTAGTTATGGGCAATACCGTCATCAAGGCGGGCGCGGTTGTCAAACATTGCATCATTGCGGAGAAGGTAGTGATCGAAGAAGGCGCGGTTGTCGGAGAAACTCCGGAGGACGGCGGCGTCGGACAGGTGGCGACGATCGCCTCCTATGTAACCATCGGGGCAAATGCAAAGATCGGCCCGAATGCTATGGTATATGATGATGTAGAAGAGGGGGGAGAACAATGGTAAATTCAAAAGCAGAGGCACTGGGGATTATTTTCCCGAACAGCTATGACGCACTGATTCCGGAGCTTGTAACGGAGCGTCTGATGGCTTCCATTCCTTTTGCAAGCCGTTACCGCATGTGCGATTTCCTGATCTCCAGCATGGTTCATTGCGGGATCAGCAACATATCCCTTCTGGTACGTCAGAATTATCATTCCCTGATGGATCATCTCGGTTCCGGACGCGAATGGGATCTGGTTCGGAAAAAGGGCGGCTTAAACATCTTCCCGCCGTATGCGCAGAAGTCCGTAAAGGTATATACGGGACGTATCGAAGCGCTTGAGAGCATCAAGGGATTCTTAAAGAGCCAGACGGAAAAATACGTCATCATGTCGGACTCAAACGTTGCGGTCAATTTTGACTTTAAAGAACTGTTAAATCGCCATATTGAGAGCAATGCGGACGTTACGGTCGTTTATCACAAACAGGAGATTCCGGAAGTATTCAAGCGTCCGAACGGCGTCAATAAAGAATACTACTATACGTTTGACGTTGCGGACGGCAGGGTTAAAAAGATCTATATCAATTCTATTCAGTCCGGCATAACGAATTACGGCCTGAACATCTATGTTATTGAGCGCGAGCATTTGATCCAGTTGATCGAAGAGGCTTATGTACATGGATATACTTACTTTGTCCGCGATCTTTTAGTTCCGCAGATCGACACGCTGAACATACAGGGATACTGCTATGACGGCTACGTAGCGCATATCCATGACATGAAGAGCTATTTCGAAGAAAATATGAAGCTGTTAAAAGAAGAAAATCTTCATGCGCTGTTTGACGGAAACCAGATCTATACCAAGATCAGGGACGATAACCCGACGCGTTATGTAAACGGCTCCAAAGCGAAAAATGTTCTCGTTGCCGATGGCTGCGTCATTGAAGGCGAAGTGGAGAACAGCGTATTGTTCCGAGGCGTAAAGATCGGAAAAGGCGCAAAAGTTAAGAATTGCGTGCTGATGCAGGATACCGTAATCGAAGACGGCGCGAGCGTGGAATACGTCATTACCGACAAGGACGTAACGGTTACCGCCGGCAAATCCCTGACCGGAAATGATTCGTTCCAGGTATTCGTTTCCAAACGTCAGACGGTATAAAAGAAGTTTCTGTTTCCAAAATGACGGAAGTTTGTTATAATGGACGGAGAAAAATACCGAGGAGGCATTAAAATGGCTGAAAGCAGAAAAACGTTTCAGATAAAATCAGACCAGTTAGGCGAAGTAAAAATTGCGGATGAGGTCGTAGCGATCATCGCCGGACTTGCTGCAACGGAAGTCGAGGGCGTAAGCTCTATGGCTGGAAACATTACAAATGAGATCGTAAGCAGGCTTGGAATGAAGAATCTTTCCAAAGGGATTGCGGTTGAAGTACAGGAAGACGAAGTAAAGGTCGATGTTGCGATCAACATTGCATACGGCTTTGGCATTCCGGAGGTTTCGGATCGTGTGCAGGAGAAAGTAAAGAGCGCGATTGAAAATATGACAGGACTGAACGTAGCAGCCGTAAATGTCCGAATCGCAAGCGTTGACATGGCTGACCAGTCATAAACAATTAGTGCTTTTTAAATCAAGTGATTTGTAGTATAATTAAGGATGTCCTTTGGGACATCCTTTTTATCTAACGGATATTGGGACGAAAAGAAAACAAAACAAGATATTAGGAGTCGATCACATGACCAGAAGAGAACTGAGAAAAACGATATTTAAAGCGCTGTTTCGTGCGGAATTCCATACCAGAGAAGAAATGGAGGAGCAGCTTCATCTTCTGGAAGGGGAAATGGGCGAGCAAAGTCCCGAAGACCTTGCCTATATTGAGCAGAAAACACTGGATATTCTAAAGCATCTGCCCGAGATCGATGAAAAGCTCAATGAAAAGGCGCAGGGATGGAAAACCAGCCGGATGGGAAAGGTCGATCTGTGTCTGCTTCGGCTGGCAGTATATGAAATTCAGTACGAGGAGGATATGCCGGAGCGGGTAGCGATCAACGAAGCGGTAGAACTGGCGAAGCAGTTCGGAACGGATGATTCGCCGTCCTTTATCAACGGCGTATTGGCAAAATTCGTATGACAGGAAACGTTTATTCGGTAGGACAGGTCAATTACTATATCAAAAACATGTTTGCACAGGACTTTCTGCTGCATCGGATCGCGATCAAGGGCGAGGTGTCCAACTGCAAGTACCATTCCAGCGGACATATTTATTTTACCCTAAAGGATGAAAAAGGTGCGATCGGCGCCGTTATGTTTGCCGGCAGCAGGAGCGGTCTTTCTTTTCGGATGAAGGACGGCGATCGGGTGGTGGCGACCGGCTCGGTGGAAGTGTATGAGCGGGACGGAAAGTACCAGTTGTATGCAAGGGAGATCCGGCTGGACGGAGCCGGAGATCTTTATCTTCGGTTTGAAGCGTTAAAGCACGAGCTGGAAGAAATGGGGATGTTTGCGCAGGAATACAAGCTGCCGATCCCGCGTTTTATCCGGACGCTTGGCGTGGTAACCGCACCGACGGGCGCGGCGGTACGGGATATCCAAAATATCGCGGGAAGAAGAAACCCGTATGTGCAGCTGATTCTCTATCCGGCGCAGGTACAGGGAGAAGGAGCGGCGCAGAGCATTGCAGAGGGCATCCGGACGCTGGAAAAGCTGGGCGTGGACGCGATGATCGTCGGCAGGGGCGGCGGCTCGATCGAGGATCTGTGGGCGTTTAACGAGGAGGAAGTGGCGCGTGCCATTTTTGACTGTACGGTTCCCGTAATCTCGGCGGTCGGTCATGAGACGGACTGGACGATCGCGGATTTTGTAGCGGATCTACGTGCGCCGACGCCGTCTGCCGCAGCGGAATTAGCCGTATTTTCTTATGAAGCTGTCGAACAGCTCCTTTTCGAAAAACAGGAGCGTCTGCGGCGTCTGCTGGAGCAGAAATGCCGTTTGGCAAGGGAACGCTTGTCTCATATGCAGACGCGTCTGCATTACCTGAGTCCGCAATACCGGTTAAATGAAAACCGGAGAAGGCTGATGGAACAGGAGGAGGCGCTTGCGCGGGCAATGGAAAGCCTGATTTCCAAGAAGCGGCAGCGTCTGGGACTTTTGGCGGAGCGTCTGGACGGAAATTCGCCGGCGAAAAAACTCAGTCAGGGATATGCATATATCGAAGGAAAAGGACATAAACCGGTAAAGAGAGCGGAAGATGTCCGCGCAGGAGCTGAAATTCGGGTGCATTTACTGGATGGCGGTTTTCGCGCATCGGTTTTGGAGGTATGGGAACATGAATGAAAAACATCAAAAGGAAGATACTCAAAAAGAAGATATGCAAAAGAAAGACGATACTGCGCTGGAGGAATGTCTGGAGCAGATCGATGCGATCATTGAAGAAATGGAATCCGGAGAGCTTTCTTTGGATCGTTCCTTTGAATTGTATCAGGAGGGACTTTCGCGGATCAAGCTGGCGAATGAGCGGCTCGATGCCGTAGAAAAAGCAATGCTGGTGCTGAATGAAGACGGAGAATTGGAGGAGTTTGCATGAAGATCGAACAGGAGATCGCAGTCCGCACAGAGCAGATCAATGCGCTTTTGGAGCGCTATCTTCCGAAGGAGGAGGGTTTTCAAAAGACCGTATTGGAAGCAATGAACTACAGCGTACGGGCGGGCGGAAAGAGGCTGCGTCCAATGCTGATGCAGGAAACCTTCCGGCTGTTTCAGGGGACGACGGAAGCGGTGGAGGCGTTTATGGCAGCCATCGAATTGATACATACCTATTCTCTGGTGCATGACGACCTTCCGGCAATGGACAACGACGAGTACCGCCGAGGCAAAAAGACCACGCATGCCGTCTATGGAGAAGCAATGGGGATCCTCGCGGGAGACGCGCTTTTAAATTATGCCTTTGAAACGGCATCGACGGCATTTGAACGGGAGCCGGACAATCCGGCGATCGGAAGGGCGTTCGGGATTCTGGCGGCAAAATCCGGAGTATACGGTATGGTCGGCGGACAGGCAGCGGACGTGGAAGCCGGAGAAGCAGGAGACATAACCATGACCGGAGAACTGCTGGATTTTATTTACCGGCTAAAGACCGGCGCGCTGCTTGAGGCATCTATGACGATCGGCGCGGTGCTGGCGGGCGCATCCCAAAAGCAGCAGGAAGTTATCGAGCAGATCGCGGCAAAGGTCGGCATGGCTTTTCAGATACAGGACGATATTCTGGATGTAACCGGTACGCAGGAGGTTTTAGGGAAACCGATCGGGAGCGATGAAAAGAACCACAAGGTTACGTTTGTGACATTGAAAGGGATCGAAAATTCCCAAAATGAAGTGCAGCGTCTGTCGGAGGAAGCCATTGAACTGCTTTTGGGACTGGGCGGGGAAACGGATTTTTTGCAGCGGCTGATCCAATATCTGATCCACAGGGAAAAATAGTACGTCGTGAGAGGGCAGCATGGTATTAGATAAGATACAAAAGGAAAACGATATCAAACAATTAACAGAGCAGGAGCTTTTGGAGCTTCGCGATGAAATACGGACTTTTTTAGTCGAAAGCCTTTCCGTAACCGGCGGACATCTTGCGTCCAATCTGGGAGTGGTAGAGCTGACGATGGCGCTGCATCTGTCGTATACCCTGCCGGAGGATAAGATCATCTGGGACGTAGGGCATCAGTCTTACACCCATAAAATTCTGACCGGACGCAGGGAGGGATTTTCGGAGCTGCGCAGCTACGGCGGCATGAGCGGCTTTCCCAAAAGCAAGGAAAGCGATGCGGACTGTTTTAACACCGGACACAGCTCCACCTCCATATCTGCGGGACTGGGCATGGCGCTGGCAAGGGAGATTACCGGAGAAGACTATTTCGTCGCCGCAGTGATCGGAGACGGCGCGCTGACCGGAGGTCTGGCATTTGAAGCGCTGAACAATGTATCGCGTCTAAAATCGAATTTTGTCATTGTTTTAAACGATAACAACATGTCCATATCTGAAAATGTGGGCGGATTAAGCAGATATCTTTCCAATTTCCGGACAGCGGACGCATACCGGAATTTAAAGGACGACGTTACCAACTCGCTGGATAAGATTCCGGTATACGGAAAGCGCATTGTGCAGAAGATCCGGAACGCAAAAAGCGGGATCAAGCAGCTGTTGATACCGGGCATGTTTTTTGAGGAGATGGGAATCATCTATCTGGGGCCGGTAGACGGAAGCAATATTCCGGCAATGTGCAAGGTTTTCGCAGAGGCAAAGCGGGTAGACGGACCGGTGCTGGTGCATGTGGTAACCAAAAAAGGAGCGGGTTATCCGCCTGCCGAGCGGCATCCTGCCCGTTTTCATGGAGCGGAGCCGTTTGACATTGAAACCGGAATTCCGAAGCACCGCCGTACCAAAGCGCATTATACCGACGTTTTTGCAACGGTCATCAAAAAAATGGGAGAACGCAATCCGAAAATTGCGGTCATTACGGCGGCAATGGAAGACGGGACAGGCTTAAAGCGTTTCCACAATGTTTATCCGGAGCGTTTTTTTGACGTGGGAATTGCAGAGGCGCATGCGGTCACGTTTGCGGCGGGACTTGCAAAAGCGGGACTGATTCCGGTATTTGCCGTTTATTCCTCGTTTTTGCAGAGGGCGTACGACCAGATCCTGCACGACGTATGCATACAGAATCTTCCTGTGGTTTTTGCCATCGATCGCGCGGGACTGGTCGGAAGCGACGGAGAAACCCATCAGGGGATCTTTGACCTCTCCTATCTGTCCACCATACCGAATATGACGATCCTTGCGCCGAAAAATAAATGGGAGCTTTCGGATATGATGAAATTTGCGACTGCGTTCGGCGCGCCGATCGCGGTGCGCTATCCAAGAGGAGAGGCGTACGACGGTCTGAAAGAATATCGGGAGCCGATTTCCTATGGAAAAAGCGAAATGATATACGAAGGATCGGAGATCGCGCTGTTTGCAGTCGGCAGCATGGTTGCGGCGGCGGAAAGCGTCCGGCTGCGCCTAAAGGAGCAGGGGATTTCCTGTACGCTTGTCAACGCGCGGTTTGTACAGCCGTTTGACAAGGAGCGGCTTGGCGCGCTTGCCAAAACCCATAGGCTTTTGGTCACGCTGGAGGAAAACGTATACAGCGGCGGATTTGGAGAACATGTCGCCTCGTGGCTCTTGTCGGAGGGAATTTCGGTTCCGATGCTTTCCATTGCAATTTTAGATACCTATGTGGAGCATGGAAGCGTAGAAAAACTAAAAGAACTGCTGCGCATCGATCCGGATTCGATATACGAACGCATTATGGAAGCCTA
>CANQCX010000043.1 GCA_947591115.1 uncultured Lachnospiraceae bacterium
TTTTGATCTCCGCATTTGCCAGTATTTTATCGATGCTTGCCTTTTCGACGTTTAAGATTTTTCCCCTTATCGGCATGATCGCCTGATACATCCGGTCCCGCGCCATTTTTGCGGAGCCTCCGGCGGAATCGCCCTCTACGATGAAAATTTCGCATTTGGAAGCGTCGCGGCTCTCACAGTTTGCCAGCTTTCCGTTGGAGTCAAACGAAAATTTCTGTTTGGTCAGCAGGTTCGTTTTGGCTTTTTCCTCGGTCTTACGGATTTTCGCCGCTTTTTCCGCACAGGAAATGACGGTCTTTAAGGTGTCTAAGTTTTTGTCAAAAAACAACTGAATCTCATCGCCCGTAATCTTGGAGGTCACGCGGGCGGCATCCTGATTGTCCAGCTTGGTCTTTGTCTGTCCCTCAAAACGCGGATCCGGATGCTTCAAGGAAAGCACCGCGGTCATTCCGTTCCGGACATCCGCACCGGTAAAATTCATGTCTTTTTCTTTTAAAATTCCAAGCTCTCTGGCATAGGAATTGATGACCGTCGTAAAAACGGTCTTAAAGCCTGTAATATGCGTTCCGCCCTCCGAGTTATAAATATTATTGCAGAATCCCAGAATGTTTTCATGAAATTCGCCGGTATACTGAATCGCCGCTTCTACCGTAATTCCTTCGCTTTCCCCTTTGAAATAGATGATATCGTGCAGCACATCCAGATTCCGGTTCAAATCCCTGACAAATCCGATGATCCCGTCCGGTTCATGGTATTCTATGTGCTCCGTTTCCTCCCCGCGCTTATCCTCATAGATGATCGTCAGTTCCGGATTCAGATACGCCGTCTCATGCATACGGCTTTTTACCTCGTCCTCTTTAAAACGCGTCTTTTCAAAAATTTCCGGATCCGGCAGAAAATTAATCTTCGTTCCGGTCGCTTTTGTCTTCCCGACCTTCGGAAGCAGTCCGTTTTCCAGTTCTACGACCGGATTTCCGCGCTCGTAACGATCGTGGTGGATATACCCCTCGCGGCTGATCTCCACGTCCATATAGACCGACAGTGCGTTTACCACAGAAGAACCTACGCCATGCAGTCCCCCGCTGGTCTTGTATGCGGAATCGTCGAACTTTCCTCCGGCGTGAAGGGTAGAAAAGACCACGCGCGCCGCCGATACGCCCTTCGCGTGCATCCCGACCGGAATCCCCCGTCCGTTATCGCGGACGGTACAGGAGCCGTCTTTTTCCAGCGTAACATATATCGTATCGCACTCTCCTGCCAGATGCTCGTCTACGGCATTGTCCACGATCTCATAGATCAAATGATTGAGGCCCTTGCGCGACACGCTTCCGATATACATGCCGGGGCGTTTCCGCACCGCCTCCAATCCTTCTAAAACGGATATGCTGTTTTCATCATATGCTGCCTTTTTCGTCAAAATTTACACACTCCTTTTCATATGTGCCAATACCATTACCGCAATCCGGAAGATCATCGCTTCTTCAAAAACACGTATATCCAATCCGATCGCTTTTTGAATCCGTTCCAGACGGTACACCAGAGTATTTCTGTGTACATATAATTGTCTTGCGGTCTCCGAAATATTCAGATTGTTTTCAAAAAATTTATTGATGGTAGACATGGCTTCTTCATCTTCCAAAATTTCCGGCACTTCATCCCCGAATACTTCATGCAGAAACATCTCGCATAAATTGTTCGGAAGCTGGTAGATCAGTCTGCCGATCCCCAGCCGGTCATAAGATACCGTATCGCGTTCCTCATAAAAGATCCGCCCGACCTCCAGCGCCATTTTCGCTTCCTGATAGGAACGCGCCAGATCCGGCAGCTGGGTAACCGCCGTACCGTATCCGACTTTTACTTTTACCATTGCCTCCATATGCAGGTTATCAACCAAAAGAGAGGCAAATTTCTGCAGTTCTTCTCCCCGCTGTTCCTCGCGTACGGAGGATATATCTTTGATCAGCACTACGCTGTGTTCGTCTAAAGTAGTAACAAAATCTCCCGATCTCATATTGGAAAGGTTTTTGACCAGCTCCATGACCAGATCGTTGTTCTTTTTTCCGGTGTCAATGACAAACACCACCCGATCTTTCTGTTCGATATGGAACTTTTTTGCTTTCCCGTATATATCAACCTTTAGCATATTGCCCAAAAGGATATTCTGCACAAAATTATTCCGGTCAAACTGTTCCGCGTAGCTCAGTACCAGATTGCGGATCTGACAAACCGCCATCTGTCCGATGACAAGCGAATTTTCATCGGTCGTATGCAGCAGCAAAAGGTACTTCGGTTCATCCTCCACCAGCACCTTGTAAAACTGATATCCGCGGAAGGTCTGCTTGTCCGCCATGGATTCCGAAAATTCCAGCGCCATACGCTCAATTTCCGGTTCCGGTTTCGCGGTATAAGCGATCAGTTTGCCGTTGATATGAAACAACGCCGCATCCAGCTTGGTAATCTCTTTGATCTCGTCAATTGCGTTCTGTAATTTCTGATTGGATAACATAACGATTTCTCCCGGTTCTTTTCCGTCTGATAAAAAACCGGGTGTAAATAATCACACCCGGCTTCATAATTTACAACTATTTAATTTTATCGGACTAGTTGGTAATTGTCAATTCAGTTTCTTTATCAAATACATGAATCTTGGACGGATCCAGTGCAAGTTTGATATGATCGCCGTAACGCGCCGGAGTATCGGAATCTACTCTAGCCGTCATATTTGCGCCAGCTACCGTATAGTACAGGAGTACCTCTGCTCCTAATAACTCATATCCGGTTACGTCAGACTCGATGGTGCTGTCAGCAAACTTGGAAAGTGCTTCCGGCGTATCCAGAATATCTTCCGGACGGATACCGAAGATAACGGTCTTTCCTGCATAGCCGCCGTCGATCAGCTTCTTTGCCTTTGCATCCGGCAGAGTTACTGCAAATTCGCCAAATTTCAAGGTAACCTTGGAGCCTTCTACAACACACTGCGCCTCTACGAAGTTCATCTGTGGAGATCCGATAAAGCCTGCTACGAATAAGTTGTTCGGCTCATTGTACAGCTTCTGCGGAGAATCTACCTGCATGATAACGCCGTCCTTTAATACGACGATACGGGTACCCAGCGTCATAGCCTCTGTCTGGTCATGCGTTACATAGATGATGGTTGCGCCCAGACGGTTGTGAAGAGAAGCGATCTCAGCTCTCATCTGTACACGAAGCTTTGCATCCAGATTGGATAACGGCTCATCCATCAGGAATACCTTCGGGTTACGAACGATCGCACGTCCCATAGCAACACGCTGTCTCTGTCCGCCGGACAAAGCCTTCGGCTTACGGTCTAACAATTTGGTAAGGTCAAGGATTCTTGCTGCCTCCTCTACCTTTGCCTTAATCTGATCCTTCGGAACTTTTCTTAATTTCAGTCCGAACGCCATATTGTCAAATACGGTCATATGCGGATACAATGCATAGTTCTGGAATACCATTGCAATATCCCTGTCCTTCGGCTCAACGTCGTTCATACGCTTGCCGTCGATGATCAGATCGCCGGAAGAGATGTCTTCCAGACCTGCAATCATACGAAGAGTTGTAGACTTACCGCATCCGGACGGTCCTACGAAGATGATAAATTCCTTATCCTCGACTTCCAGACTGAAGTCCTTTACCGCTTCAAAGCCGTTCGGATACTTCTTGCAAATGTTCTTCAAAGATAAACTTGCCATTGAAAAAATACCTCCTCAATAAATTCTTGATTATTTTCCGGTCACGCGCCGTATGCTCCAACGCCAAACCGTTTATCACGTTATATTTATCATACCGAACTTGTTTCCCGAAAACCACTGTCAAAACGACAAATATTTTATATGGAACCTGTCATTTTGACGAATCCGGTTTTGTTACAGCTTGGAATATCCAAACCCGTTGACCATTGCTTCAATCGCATGGCCTTTTTTACAGAACGGGCAGTTGTGCACCGGATAAGCCTCATATCCCGGCACGTCCTCGCCGTCAAACAGCGCTTCAATGGCTACGCCGTCCACTTCAGTGATCGTACTGAAGATCGAGGCTACGCACTCGATGATGCCGCCGTAATAACGGATGCACTCCAGACTTCTGCGGATGGTTTCGCCTGTGGTGGTGGTGGCAAGCAGGAGAATGACATGTTTTCCCGCAATGGCTCCTTTGTTATTGTCACGAAACAGCATCTGGTTGTTGTTGTTGATTTCCGGCGAGATCACATACATCGTTTCATGCCGGTTGGTGGTAAGCATTCCCGCCTGTTCCAGTTCCTGACTTAAAAAGGCGCCGATTACCTCCGTTCCGTCCATACAGACGATCGTATCCAGAAAGCCATGTTTCGGCACTTTGGAATACAGCACCTTCGCCGCGGCCTTCGCTTCTCCCGCCCTTGTCTTTAGTGTCGTTACATCAACATAGTAATTGATGTGGGAATGGCTGGTTGCAAAATGCCCCGGAATTACATGCATCGCAAGCAGATTGCTTTCCCTCGAGTAAAACTTTACCATCCGTTCTTCCATTTTCAAACCCCCTTGTCATATTTTAATTTCTGCCTGTGCTTCCAAAGCCTCCGCGGTCGGAATTCTCCAGACAGGTTACTTCTTCAAACCGGATTTTCGGCTGGTTCTCCATAATCCGAAACTGTGCGATCCGGTCGTTTGCATGGACGGTCACGTCCCTTGTCGCATAGACCGGCATCCTCCACATATCGTTATCGCCGCAGTAAGTATTGTCTACAATGCCGATACTGTTCGTCTGGAGCAGTCCCCATGTTTTAAAGGTGGAACTGCGCGGCGCAAGATGCGCTTCATATCCCTCCGGCAGCTCCATCGCGACGCCCAGCGGAATCAGCGCAGATTCGCCAGCCTTCAGCGTCACGTCCTCCGACGCTCTCAGATCGATCCAATCGGATTTCCCCTCGATGTAATCCAGACGCTCGATCGTATCGCTAAAATATTTAATTCGTATTGTTTTCATATTTACTCCCATTCCAATGCCTGATCTTCGACGCGCCGGTCGCGCAGCATCAGCTCCGATACCGCTTCCTTTGCCGCCTTGTTTTCAAACAGCACTTCATTGACGATTTCAATGATCGGCATCTGAACCCCGTATTTTTTCGCCAGCGCAAGCGCGGCCTTTGCAGAATAAATGCCCTCTACCACCATCTTTACTTCTTTTGTGGCTTCTTCCATCGTATAACCCTGCCCCATCAGCATTCCTGCTTTCCGGTTGCGGCTGTGCTTGCTTTCGCAGGTTACGATCAGATCGCCGATGCCGGTCAGACCGCCTAACGTTTCCCGCCTTGCACCCATGCACTCCGCCAGACGCCCGATCTCCGCGATCCCTCGCGTGATCAGCGCAGCTTTGGTATTGTCGCCGTAACCCAGACCGTCCGCCATTCCCGCCGCAAGCGCAATGACGTTTTTCAAAGAACCGCCCAGCTCCATTCCCAGCACATCCGGACTGGTATAGACGCGGAACACTTCATTCATAAAAATATCCTGCACCCGCTCCGCCGTCGCACGTGTTTTTGCGCCCGCAACCACAGTCGTCGGAAGCTTGGCGCCGACTTCTTCCGCATGGGACGGTCCGCACATTACCGCCACATCGGCATTCGGAATCTCCTCCTCTACAACCTCGGATATGGTTTTTAAAGAGTCCTCCTCAATTCCTTTTGCCACGCAGACGATCAACTGCCCGTCCTTTACATATCCCGCCATGCTTTTCGCCGTACTTCTGGTAAAAATGGACGGCACCGCCAGAACAAGCACATCGCAGCCGCAGACCGTTTCTTTCAGATCCGTCGTATACTCGATTGAGTCCGGAAGCCGGACTCCCGGCAGCTTTTCCACATGCTCATGCTTTTCTTTGAGCATGGCAATCTCCTCCTCTGCGATCGACCAGAGGAGAACCGGATGCCTGTTGTCCGCCAGCACTACGGAAAGAGCGGTTCCCCAGCTTCCCGCTCCGATTACACCGATTTTTTCTCTATTCACTCTATTCACTTCTCTTTCTTTCCGAATTTATTTTCCGTTCCGTTCATCAAACGCTTGATGTTCTCTTTATGGCGGTAAATTCCCATAACCGTAAAACATGCCGCCAGAATATCAAATTCCAGAATATGTTCCGGCAAAACGCCGATCAATCCAAAATAGTTAAACAAAACGATCTGGATCAAAAATACGCATACCATAACAATGGACGCAAAAGAAACGTAGCGCGTTACCGCTACCAGAAAAACAAAGATCAAAAGACAGGCAGGAACGGCGAGCGGACAGACTGCCAGAATCATTCCAGCAGTACAGGCAATTCCCTTTCCGCCTTTAAAACTCATATAGAAGGGGAAATTATGCCCCAGCACCGCGCCAAAGCCTGCATACAGTTCAATTAATTTAACGGCGTCCCCACAGCTTTTATGAAACAGCAGCCATACGACCAGAACTGCAAATACCGCCTTTAAGCTGTCCCCGAGAAACGTGATCAGGCCCGCTTTCCAGCCTAACGTCCGCAGGGTATTTGTCGTGCCCGAATTTCCGCTTCCATGATCGCGGATGTCGATGCCTTTGCTTTTTCCATAGAAATAACCGGTCTGGAAACATCCGATCAGATAACCGATCGCAAGCGCCGCTATGCGCATCCCTATCAACGCCATCTATCATCCTTCCTTTCGCGCTCTTGTAATAAATTTCAACGCCGTTCCCCGAAAACCGAACGTATCGCGAATGCGGTTTTCCAGATAACGGACATAAGAAAAATGCATCAGTTCCTTGTCATTGACAAAGATAACAAAGGTAGGCGGCTTTACCGAAACCTGCGTAACATAATAAATTTTCAGACGCTTTCCTTTGTCCGAAGGAGGCTGCTGCATGGCGACCGCTTCCGCGACAATTTCGTTTAAAACGCCGGTGGCAACGCGCATACTGTTATTTTCCAATACCATATCGATCATTCCGAAGATTTTCGGAAGACGCTGTCCGGACTTCGCGGAAATAAATAAAATTTCGGCGTACGGCATAAAACTAAGCACCTGCCGGATCCGCTCCGTATGTTTTTTTACCGTCGTATTGTCCTTTTCTATGGCATCCCATTTATTGACTGCAATGATGATGCCCTTTCCTCTATCATGGGCGATCCCCGCAATTTTGGCATCCTGCTCCGTCACGCCCTCGGTCGCGTCGATCACGATAATGACCACGTCGGAACGCTCGATCGCCGTTACTGCGCGGATAATGCTGTAACGCTCGATTTCTTCTTTGATCTTGCTTTTCCGGCGCAGTCCCGCCGTATCAATAAAAATATAGTCTTTTCCGTTATAGGTAATGTTGGTGTCAATGGCGTCCCTTGTCGTTCCGGCAATATCGGAAACGATCACGCGCTCCTCCTGCGCCAGTTTGTTGATCAGCGACGATTTGCCGACATTCGGCTTTCCTACGATCGCAACCTTCGGCCGGTCGTCCTCCTCTTCTTCGCCCTCCTGCTTCGGGAAATATCTGACCACCTCGTCCAGCATATCGCCCAGTCCCAGCATGGAGGCGGAGGATATCGGATAAGGTTCTCCGATTCCAAGATTATAAAATTCATAAACATCCGGCATGAATTTTTCAAAGCTGTCTACTTTATTGACCACTAAAATTACCGGTTTGCGCGAACGGCGCAGCATATCCGCGACTTTTCCGTCCGCATCCTGCACGCCCTGCCGCACGTCGGTTAAAAACAAGATCACATCGGCGGAGGCGATCGCAATCTCCGCCTGCTCCCGCATCTGGGACAAAATAATATCGCTGCTTTCCGGCTCAATACCGCCGGTATCGATCAAAGTAAAATTATAATCCAGCCAACTGACATCCGCATAAATCCGATCGCGCGTCACTCCGGGCGTATCCTGCACTATGGAGATCCGCTCTCCGGCAAGCGCGTTAAACAGTGTGGATTTGCCGACATTCGGACGTCCGACAATGGCTACAATGGGTTTTCTCATGCTGTTACTCCTTTTCTCTTTCCGGAATTCCTAGCATGGAATCCAGAAGATCCTGACCGCTTGATTTTACAATAGTAACCGGTACTTGTAAAGCATTTTCCACCTCTTCAAGCGTCCAGTCGTCCAAAAAGACCTGCTCTCCCATACGAAGCATATTGCAGGGTATCGTTACGCGTTCTCCGAGCGTTCGCTGCTTGAGCTGCGCAACCAGATCCTGCGCGGTTACAAGTCCCGAGACGGTAATCCGCTCTCCGAAAAAATCGTTTCGTATGGCGGCCACTTCAAAGCGGTACTCCGGAAATTCCCGCTCCGCCGCCCTTGCCAGTTCGGAAAGAAAAGGCGCCGCCAGAAAACCGGATGCCATCGTGATCCGGTGCCGCATACCGCCGTTTTCTCCCAGCAGCTTTCGAATGCGCTCTTTTTCTTCCGGTACGGAATACGCTTCCAGCGCCTCCGTAAATTCCGTAATCAAAAGCCGCAGCATCCCTACGCCGTTTTCCAGCTGCGGATAATCGTCATAGCGTTCTTCCTCCGGCAGCGGAAGCTCCGCCGTCAGATACCACTCGTCGCTGGCGTGGACAAAATGCACCCCGTAATTTTCTTTGCAGTACCGCTGCCATTTTTCAATGGATGCGATCACTTCCCGCGCGTCCTCTTTTTGGAACGGCTCCAAAGGATAAAGTCCCTCCCGAAAACGCGTCAGTCCGACCGGAACCACCGATACGCTCTCCATGCAGGGAAGATAACGCACCAGATCCCGAAGGGTATGTTCCAGCGCTTTACCGTCGTTTATGCCTTTGCACAAAACGATCTGCCCGTTCATGGAAATCCCCGCTTCGTAAAGGCGGTCAATCTTTTTTAACGCCTCGCCGGCAAAGCGGTTATTTAACATCCGACAGCGCAGCTTCGGATCGGTGGTATGTACGGAAATATTGATCGGAGCCATCCGATAACGGATGATCCGCTCCAGATCGCGGTCTTTCATATTGGTCAGCGTCACGTAGTTTCCCTGAAGAAACGACAGACGGGAATCATCGTCTTTAAAATACAGCGTTTCCCGCATTCCCGGCGGCATCTGGTCGATAAAACAGAACATGCACCGGTTGGAGCAGGATTTATAATCATCCATCATGCCGTTTTCAAATACGATCCCGAGATCTTCTTCGACGTCTTTTTCAACCTCGCACTCCCATTCCTCGCCGTTTTTCTTTTGGACGGAAAGTACAAGGAAGTCGTCGCTGGTCAGATACTGATAATCAAAAACATCCTCAATAACGGTTCCGTTGACGGAAAGAAGAACATCGCCCGGCTCCAGCTCCAATTCCTCCGCAATACTGCCGGATTTTATCTGACAAATCACATGCTTTCTGTTTTTCAAGCTCTCTCTCCTTATCATCTCGAAACGATTCCGGCGGCTGCGAAACTAAGGATAGACAAACCGCTGTCGGAATTATCATACCTTATTTTCCATGTTTTATCAAGGAACTTTCGCAACAGACGATCGGTCATGACCGGAAGCTGACCGGAAACGAAGGTTTCTCTTTTCAAAGCGGGTTTCATATGGTATACTGCTTGGGTGTGTTGTAAAATTTAAGGATCGCTTCCGTTTTTGGGATGACGATCCGGAAGAGGAGTGAAATTATGAATACAGCAACAATTTGCATCCTGATCACAATTGTGGTCTATCTAGCCGCTGTACTATTGGTCGGATTCCATTTTGCAAGGAAAAATGAGTCCGCTTCCGATTTTTATCTCGGCGGAAGAAAACTTGGCCCGTTAGTAACGGCAATGAGCGCGGAAGCCTCCGACATGTCCAGTTACCTGCTTATGGGACTTCCGGGACTGGCTTACCTGTCCGGTGTTGCGGACGTCGGCTGGACGGTAATCGGACTTGCCGTCGGAACCTATTTCAACTGGCTGCTTACCGCCAAACGGCTGCGCCGCTATACACAGGTTACCAATTCCATTACCCTGCCGGAATTTTTTTCCGACCGCTATCATGACTCGAAAAATATTCTTTCGTTTCTGGCGGCGCTGATCATTCTGATCTTTTTTGTACCTTACACCGCTTCCGGCTTTGCAGCCTGCGGAAAACTGTTTTCTTCCCTGTTTGGGGTAAACTACATGACCGCAATGATCCTTTCTGCGATCGTTATTGTCGGCTATACGGCAGCCGGAGGATTTCTGGCGGCGTCCACTACGGATTTTATCCAGAGTATTATCATGACGCTTGCCATCCTGTTTGTTCTGGTCTTTTCCACGATCACTGCCGGCGGAATTGACGCGGTAATCGACAATGCGAAAGCGCTGCCGGGATTTTTATCTTTTACCAATACCTATAATGAAACGACCGGTGCGTCGGACCCGTACGGCCTTTTAAAAATCGTGTCCACCTGCGCATGGGGACTGGGTTATTTCGGAATGCCGCACATTCTGCTGCGTTTCATGGCGATTAAGGATGAGAAGAAGCTGACGCTTTCCCGCCGCGTTGCCTCTGTATGGGTGGTAATCGCAATGGCGGTTGCCGTTCTGATCGGTATCATCGGCAGAACCTTGAGCAAAATCGGCTCTATCGAATCGCTTTCCGGTTCTAATACCGAAACCATCATTGTCCGGATCGCCGATCTGTTATCCGGCTACGGAATCTTCCCTGCGTTAATGGCAGGATTAATTTTGGCAGGTATTCTTGCAAGCACCATGTCTACTGCGGATTCCCAGTTACTGGCTGCTTCCTCAAGCGTATCGCAGAATATTTTACAGGAGGCGTTCCATCGGAAGCTGTCTCCGAAGGCTTCCATGCTTGCCGCCAGAATTACCGTTATCATTATCGCCGTTCTCGGAATCATCATCGCCCGCGATCCAAACAGTTCCATTTTCGGCATCGTTTCCTTTGCTTGGGCAGGCTTCGGCGCCGCTTTTGGTCCGATCGTCATCTGCTCGCTGTTCTGGAAGCGCACCACGCTTCCGGGCGCAATCGCAGGTATGGTTTCCGGCGGTGTTTGTGTGTTTGTCTGGAAATATCTGATCGCTCCGATGGGCGGTGTTTTTGCCATCTATGAGCTGCTTCCTGCTTTCCTTGTCGGTCTTATCGTCATCGTAGCGGTAAGCCTTTTGACGAAGGCTCCTTCGCAGGAAATTTTGGACGAATTCGAGGCGGCGAAAAACTAATCTTGCGCTTTTTGCCGCGTTTTCGTTCGCTTTTGTTAAACAAAAAAACTGACGCACCGCTATTTTGTGCGTCAGTTTTTTCATTCTATCTATCTTTTTCTAGCTGCGGCGGTAAAGCTTTCCGAGCTTACTTTCCATCAAAAAAAATCGCTTTCCGCATTCGGAAAACGACTTTCGGGTTGGGCTGATTCACTACCAGCAGCAGTTCGTACGGGA
>CANQCX010000044.1 GCA_947591115.1 uncultured Lachnospiraceae bacterium
AGATCTTACGCTGGTTCTGGAGGGCGAGAACCGGATTTCCAATGCGGCGGATTCTGCAGTGGGCGTAGCCGGAAATCTGACCATCCGCGGAAGCGGAAGCCTTACGGTAGAGACGACCTGCGCAGAGCGGGAAGACAGCGAGACCGGAGAGAAGTATTTTCCTGCCGCAATGTGGGTAGGCGGAAAGGAATTTACCGTTGGAGAAGGAGTAACGCTTACCGGTATCGCAAATAATCCGGATTGCGATCTGGATTTGTGGAGTGTAGAGACATTCAAAAAAGACGGAACCATAAATGGAAAGCATAAGTTTGACAGCTCCGAGGAACAGCCGGAACCGCCGGTTGTTCCGGCGGAAAAGGAAATTACGCCGGTAGAGGGATTGTCGGAAGATTTCATTCATGGAATTGATGTTTCTACCTATTTAAGTATCATTCAAAGCGGAGCAAAATATTATGATGAAAACGGAAACGAAGCGAATCTTTTCCGGATTTTAAAGGATTCCGGAGTAAACTATATCCGGCTGCGCGTATGGAACGATCCGTTCCCGCGGGATGAAAACGGCAAATTCAAATATGTCGGAGAAGACGGGGAAACGGAATATTTCGAATCGGATATTGACGCTTCCCAAACAAAGAGAAATCCGGAAGGCTACATGGAATATTATCTGAAAGACGGCACGCCGGTTTATCGTCAGACCTACGGCGCGGGCGTGTGCGACGTCGATACTGCAATACAGATCGGAAAAATCGCGACCTCTTACGGCATAAAGGTACAGGTGGATTTCCACTATTCCGATTTCTGGTCGGATCCGCAGCGCCAGCTTGTGCCGAAAGCATGGGAGGGCATGAACATAGACGAAAAAGCCGAAGCGCTTGCCAAGTTTACGGAGAAGAGTTTACAAGATTTTCAGGCTGCCGGTGTGGATGTTGGAATGGTACAGATCGGAAATGAGATCAATAAAGGAATGGCCGGAGAAAAGAGAGATGAAGCGATATGCAAACTGTTAAAGAAAGGAAGCAGCGCGGTTCGCAAGGTGGATCCGAATATCCTGATTGCCGTTCATTATACCGACCAGCAGGATCTGGAATTGATGAAAGACAAAGCGCAGATGTTAGAAGACGCCGGAGTGGATTATGATGTTTTTGGGGTTTCCTATTATCAGTTCTATAATCATGGAACTCTGGAGGAGCTGACCAATACGCTGAAAACGATTTCGGGCGAATACGGAAAGAAGGTAATGGTTGCAGAGTTTTCGTATGGCTGGACGTTTGAGGACGGCGATGGTTATGAACCGAATACCTTTAATACGTATACCACCCCGTTAAATTATGCGGTCAGTCCGAACGGACAGGCGTCCTATGTCCGCGATGTGATCGCTGCAGTCGCCGCGGTTGGAGAGGCTGGAATCGGTACGTTCTATTGGGAGGGCGCATGGATTCCGGTAGGCGTAGTCGATGACGACAGTGACGGCAACGTGCGGGAAAGCAACGAGAAGAAATGGAAGCTTTTCGGCTCCGGCTGGGCAAGCGTATATGCAAAGAAATATGATACGGATCCGGGAGTTCAAAGCGATGAAGTCTTTGGCTGCGGCTGGGAAAATCAGGCATTCTTTGATTTTGACGGCAAGGCGCTTCCGTCCTTAAAGATCTATCAGCAGGTATACGGCAATAAAACACCGGAGCAGAATGAGGGCGGCAGTACCGAAGACGAAAAGCCGTCGGACAGCAGCAGTGCGGTTCCGATGGATGCGGCGCAGGTCAGCAATGCGGTTTCTAAGGTTGACGAAGCGGCAAAGAGCGCGGCGGACGGAAAGAAATCAGTTGTAACGATCGATATGACCAGAGCGGACGGACAGGAAGCGACCGTCGTTTCGGGAGAAGTGCTGAAAGCGGCAATGGGCAAAAATGTCGATCTGGTGCTGCAGTTTGAGGGTTATACATGGACGATCAACGGCAAGGAGATCAAGTCGGCAAAGGACGTCAACCTCAAAGTGAACTTAAACACCAAAAATATTCCGGAAAACACCGTAAGCAGCCTTGCAAAAGAAGACAAAGCCGTTCAGTTGAATCTGGAATATGAAGGAGACTTTGGTTTTACGGCGGTTTTGACGATTACGCTTGGAAAAGAGTATCAGAATCTGTTTGCCAATTTGTATTACTACAACAACGGAAAGTTTGAGCCGGTAAGCTCCGGAAAGATCAACGCAGATGGAAACGTGGATTTAACGTTTACCCACGCTTCGGATTACGTGATTGTAATCAGTGAAAAGAATCTGCAAAATCCGGAAACCGGAGACGACAATCAGCCATTGCGCTATCTATGGCTGATGGTTCTGGCAGCGGGAGCGTGCGCAGCGGCAGCCTATGCCCTCCGCCGCAGACGCGCAGAAAGATAAACATTTGATCTGTTTTGGGGAACACCTTTTGGAACTTCCAAAGGTGTTCCTTTTTTTGCTGGATAAAAACAGGATGCTATGAAAACTGTTTTTTTCGTGCTATAATCAAGTGCAGAAGAAAGGACAGCAAAATGCCGAAATCGACGAAACAAAAACAAAAACTTTTGTACCTTGCGGAATATCTGACGGAGCATACGGATGAAGATCACTGCGTCACAATGCCGCAGATCCTTGCCTATTTGGAGCAGAACGGGATCAAGGCGGAGAGAAAGAGCATATACAGCGATATTGAGGCGCTGAATGAGTTCGGAATGGATATCATCCGTTCCGGAGGGCATCAGGGCGGTTATCATCTGGCGGGGCGGAATTTTGAATTGGCGGAGGTAAAGCTGCTGGTGGATCTGGTGCAGTCCTCCAAATTTATTACGACAAAAAAGTCGCGTGAGCTGATCGCAAAGCTGGAAAAACTCGTCAGCAAAAATGATGCGGTCAAGCTGCAGCGTCAGGTGGTCGTGGCGGATCGGAATAAGGCGGTCAACGAAAATATATACTACAGCGTAGACGTGATCTATGACGCCATTGCCGGAAACCGGAAGATCCGCTATCAGTATTTCGAATGGGACGCCGGAAAACAGATGAAGCTCAAAAAAGGCGGAGCGTATTACGAAGTCAGTCCCTGGCTTTTGACATGGGACGATGAAAATTACTATCTGATCGCCTATGACAGCGAAGCGGGGATGATGAAGCACTATCGGGTGGACAAGATGCTCCATATCGAAATGTCGAAAGAAGCGCGCGAGGGAAAAGCGCTGTTTGAGCAAATGGACGCCGCGGCTTTTTCCAAAAAGACATTCGGCATGTTTGCGGGAGAAGAACGGACGGTGCGGCTGTGCTGCGACGCCTCGGCAGCCGGTGTGATCATCGACCGGTTTGGAACGGATGTCGCACTCCGCAGGCAGGACGAGGCGCATGTGCTGGCGCGTGTCAACGTAGCGGTCAGTCCGCAGTTTTTCGGCTGGCTGGCAGGTCTGGGAGAACGGGTCAAGATCGTATCGCCCCCTTCGGTTGCGGAGGAATACCTTGCTTATCTGGAAAAAATACTTCAAGCATATCGGAAACCCGATGGAGGGAAAGGAGGAGAAGCATGAATCTGCCAAAGGATCCGGTCATATTGTTAAGCGTGGTAAACACTCAGCTTCGGGATTCTTACCCGACGCTGGAGGAACTGGCAAAAGCGTATATGACCGACAGGAAGGAGCTTGAGGACCGATTGGGACAGATCGGTTATTCGTACGACGCCGGACAGAACCAATTTGTATAAAAAACCGGCATATCGCGTTGGAATATGCCGGTTTTGCCTGTATTTATCTTTGGTTGGTCCGAGTCGCGGCTTCGATAAAACCGCGGAACAGCGGATGCGGCCGGTTCGGCCGGGATTTTAACTCCGGATGCGCCTGTGTAGCGATAAACCAGGGATGCTCCGTAATTTCGATCATTTCGACAATCCTTCCGTCCGGAGAGATGCCGCAGAGCTTCATGCCGTTGTCCGCCAATATCTGGCGGTAGTCGTTGTTGACTTCATAGCGGTGGCGGTGGCGTTCTTCGATCTGGTCTTTGCCGTACACCTCGCGGGCATGGGAGGTCTTGTCCAATACGCAGGGATAGGAACCCAGCCGCAGGGTGCCTCCGATGTCCTCCACTCCGTTTTGATCCGGCATCAGCGCAATGACCGGATGCGTCGTGTTCGGATCCAGCTCAATGCTGTGCGCATCGCGCATTCCGCAGACATGGCGCGCATATTCGATGATCGCTACCTGCATACCTAAGCAGAGTCCCAGATACGGAATTTTGTTTTCACGCGCATAGCGGCAGGCGGAGATCATCCCCTCTACGCCGCGGCTGCCGAAGCCGCCCGGAACAATGATTCCGGAAACGCCGCCAAGAGCCTCATGTACATTGTCGTCGTTGATGGTTTCGGAATCCACCCATTGGATATCGACGGTGGTATGGGCGGGAATCCCGCCATGCTTTAACGCTTCTACCACCGATATGTAAGCGTCGTGGAGAGCCGTATATTTGCCGACAAGGGCGATCTTGACCTCTTTGTCCGGATGGCGCAGATCGTCTACCATCTGCTTCCAGTCGGTCAGATCCGGTTCCGGACATGGGAGATTCAAACATTCGCACGCAACTTTGGCGAGATTTTCGGCTTCCATAGCAAGAGGCGCTTCGTAGAGATATTCCACGTCCAGATTTTGGAGTACGTGGGTATTCGGCACGTTGCAGAACAGCGCGATCTTGTCTTTTAATCCCTGATCGAGCGGAAGCTCGGAACGGCAGACGATGATATCCGGTTGGATTCCCATTCCCTGAAGCTCCTTTACGCTCGCCTGAGTAGGCTTTGTTTTCAGCTCGCCGGAGGCTTTGATATAAGGGATCAGCGTAACGTGGCAGAGAATCGCGTTCTGATGTCCGACCTCATGCTGAAACTGACGGATCGCCTCAAGGAAAGGCTGGCTTTCGATATCGCCGACGGTTCCGCCCACCTCGATAATGGCAATGTGCATCGCATCGGAAGTGAAATTGCGGTAAAAGCGGCTCTTGATCTCATTGGTAATATGCGGAATAACCTGAACGGTCCCGCCGCCGTAATCGCCGCGCCGCTCCTTCTGCAGAACAGACCAGTAGACCTTTCCGGTAGTGACATTGGAATTTTTGGTAAGGCTTTCATCGATGAAACGCTCATAATGTCCAAGATCGAGATCGGTTTCCGCACCGTCGTCCGTAACGAAAACCTCTCCATGCTGGATCGGGTTCATCGTACCGGGATCGATATTGATGTACGGATCGAATTTCTGCATGGTAACCTTATATCCGCGTGCTTTGAGCAGACGGCCGAGGGAAGCGGCAGTGATACCTTTTCCAAGACCGGATACAACGCCGCCGGTAACAAAAACGTATTTTACAGGCATATGATTCCTCCTATTTGTCCTAATCATGTTATTATACAGCCTGAATCGGAAATATTCTATAGTTTTCTTCAAAAAGAACAAAAAATTTTATAGAAACTTTAGAATAGACAAGAAAAGTTCACGAAGTAAATGTTGATTTTAGATTCTGTTTTACATATAATAAAAATGTTGATATTACAGCGGAAGATGGAGGGCTTATGGCTTATGGATAACCACAGACCGAATAATTATAACGATCAGAATAACAATCCGAATCATAATAATAACGGGAATAAGGGCGGGAAAAACAACGGACAGCTCCTGCTGAGCTTTGTGCTGGTGTCCCTGCTGGCGCTGTTTGTCATACTTTTTGTCAGCAACCGTTTTTCTGATATGAGTTCCAAAGAAACGACATATACGGAATTTCTCGAGCAGCTCGAGGCGAAAAATGTCAGCGAGGTAACGATCGACGTCTATAAGAGCCGGATCGATTACAAGCTGGTAAAGGATCGCACCAACAGCTATCTGCAGTACGAGATTACTTATTTTACCGGACTTTTGGATGATCCTCAGCTAATCGAGGATCTAAAGACTGCAAAATCCAGCGCAGGAGAAAAAATTGTCATCAATGCCGCGATGCCGGATAATACATCCACGTTTTTGGCAAATATCCTTACGTTTATCGTTCCGCTGATCATCATCTGGATCCTGTTTTTGTTCGTGATGCGGCGCATGGGCGGCGGTGCGCTCGGCGTTGGGAAAACTACGGCGAAGGTATACGTAGAGAAGTCTACCGGCGTGACGTTTAAGGACGTTGCGGGGCAGGATGAAGCGAAGGAATCGCTTCAGGAGGTCGTGGACTTTTTGCATAATCCGAAAAAATACAGGGACATCGGAGCGAAGCTCCCGAAGGGCGCGCTTTTAGTAGGACCTCCGGGAACCGGTAAGACGCTGCTTGCCAAAGCGGTTGCGGGAGAAGCCAAAGTGCCGTTTTTCTCGCTGGCGGGTTCGGATTTCGTAGAAATGTTTGTCGGCGTGGGCGCCTCGCGTGTTCGGGATCTGTTCAAGGAGGCGCAGAAGATGGCGCCATGTATCATTTTTATTGACGAGATCGACGCGATCGGCAAGAGCCGCGACAGCCGTTACGGCGGCGGGAACGACGAGCGCGAGCAGACGCTGAATCAGCTCCTTGCGGAGATGGACGGCTTCGACACCTCCAAAGGTCTTTTGATCCTGGCTGCGACCAACCGGCCGGAGGTGCTGGATAAGGCGCTGCTTCGCCCGGGACGTTTTGACCGCCGGATCATTGTAGACAAGCCGGATCTGAAAGGACGTCTGGAAACGCTCAAGGTTCATTCCAAAGACGTTTTGATGGACGATACGGTGGATCTGGACGCGCTGGCGCTGGCGGCGGCGGGACTGGTCGGCTCGGATCTGGCGAATATGATCAACGAAGCCGCCATCAATGCGGTTAAACATGGCAGACAGTGCGTCAATCAGGCGGATCTGTTCGAGGCGTTTGAGCTGGTAGCGGTCGGCGGCAAAGAGAAAAAGGACCGCGTGATGAGCGACAAGGAGCGTAAGATCGTTTCCTATCATGAAGTCGGACACGCGCTGGTTTCCGCGCTTCAGAAGAATACGGAGCCGGTGCAGAAGATTACCATTGTTCCGCGGACGATGGGCGCGCTCGGCTATACGCTTCAGACTCCGGAAGAGGAGAAGTACTTACAGACCAAAGAGGAGCTGCTGGCGAAAATCGCCACCTATATGGCGGGGCGGGCGGCAGAGGAGCTGGTATTTGGCTCCGCAACCAGCGGCGCGGCAAACGATATCGAAAATGCGACGAAAATCGCCCGCGCAATGGTTACGATGTACGGAATGTCGGATAAATTCGGCATGATGTGTCTTGCCACCATAGAAAATCAATATCTTGACGGCAGGGCGGGACTGATCTGCGGAGAAGAAACCGCCAGCCAGATCGATAAAGAAGTTTTGTCCATTATCAACGAGCGTTATGCCGAAGCGATGCGGCTGTTGGAGGAAAACAGAGAAATTCTGGATCACATTTCCGGATATCTTTACGAAAAGGAGACCATTACCGGAAAAGAATTTATGAAAATGTTCCGCGAAATGAAAGGAATGCCGGAAGAGGCAGTTGAGGAATCGCATGTTTGAACTAGAGGAAGAACTTCGTAAACTCCCGGATCAACCGGGAGTTTATATTATGCATGACGCGGGCGACGCGATCATTTATGTCGGAAAAGCGTTAAGCCTGAGAAAACGGGTGCGGCAGTATTTTCAGCCGAGCCACGACGAGGGCATTAAGAAAAAGCAGATGGTAGAGCATATTGCGCGCTTTGAGTACATTGTGACGGACTCCGAGCTGGAAGCGCTTGTTCTGGAATGCAATCTGATCAAGGAGCATCGCCCGAAATACAATACCATGCTGCGCGATGATAAAACTTATCCTTATATACGGGTAACAGTTGGGGAAGACTATCCGCGTATCCTTTTTTCCCGTCAGATCAAAAAAGACCATTCGCGTTATTTCGGTCCGTATACAAGCGCCGGTGCGGTCAAAGATACGATCGAACTGCTGAACAAGGTTTACAAGATCAGAACCTGCAGCCGGAAGCTGCCGAAGGATATGAAAAAGGAGCGTCCCTGCTTAAATTACCACATTCATCAGTGCATGGCGCCCTGTCAGGGTTTGATCGGGAAAGAGGATTACCGCAGACAGGTGGATCGCGCGCTCGAATTTCTAAACGGAGATTATGCGCCGATACTTCGTGAGCTGACCGAACAGATGAACGCGGCTTCCGAGGCTCTGGAATTTGAAAAAGCCATTGAATATCGGGAATTGCTGGAAAGCGTCAAGCAGGTCGCGCAGAAACAAAAGATTACCCACATGGACGGAGAGGATAAGGACATTATCGCGATCGCGAACGACGATACGGACGCGGTGGTGCAGGTGTTTTTTATCCGCGGCGGCAAGATCATCGGCAGGGATCATTTTCATGTGCGCGTAGGAACGGAGGAAGAAAAAGGAAAGATTTTGACCGATTTCGTCAAACAGTTCTATTCCGGAACCCCGTTTATTCCCAAAGAGATCATGCTTCAGGAGCCGATTGAAGACATTGCGGTTTTGGAAGAATGGTTAAGCGGCAGAAAGGGCAGGAAAGTAACGATTCGCATTCCGCAGAAGGGGTTAAAGGAGCGGCTGGTAGAGCTGGCGGCAAAAAATGCGGAGCTGGTGCTGAGTCAGGATAAAGAAAAGATCAAACGGGAGGAAGGACGCACCATCGGCGCGGTCAAAGAGATTGCCCGTTTGCTGGGAATGGCGGAAATTCATCGGATGGAGGCGTATGATATTTCCAATATCAACGGCTTTGAAACGGTCGGTTCAATGATCGTCTATGAAAAAGGAAAACCAAAGCGCAGCGATTACCGGAAATTTAAGCTGCGTACGGTAACCGGACCGGATGATTATGCGTCCATGCATGAAGTTTTGACGCGCCGGTTTCTTCATGGAATTCAGGAGCAGCAGGAGCTGGCGGAAAAAAAGCTTGCAGAGGAATGCGGAAGCTTCAGCCGTTTTCCGGATCTGATCCTGATGGACGGCGGACGCGGGCAGGTCAATATCTGTCTGGCGGTGCTGGAGGAGCTGGGACTTCAGATTCCGGTCTGCGGAATGGTCAAAGATGATTTCCACCGGACGAGGGGATTGTATTTCCACAACGAAGAAATCCCGATCGACCGTCATGGCGAGGGTTTTAAACTGATTACGCGGATTCAGGACGAGGCGCATCGTTTTGCGATTGAATACCACCGTTCCCTGCGTTCCAAATCGCAGGTGCATTCGGTGCTGGATGACATTGAGGGAATCGGTCCGACGCGCCGGAAAGCGCTTATGCGCCGGTATCAGTCGCTGGAAAATATCCGAAACGCCTCGGTGGAGGAGCTGGCGCAGACGGAATCCATGAATATTCAGGCGGCGGAAAAAGTGTACCGTTTTTTCCATACGGAGTAACCGCTCGGCCGGAAAAATGGACTGTATTGAAGAAATACCGCGCATATGCTAAAATAATACCATCAATGATGAGAGAAACACAATGGAGGACAGGTATGAGTTCTGGGGTTAGCGTGTATAAAATTGTAGATCTGATGGATCTGAGGAATTTTACCGATGAAATTGATTTAAAAAAGCGAAAGATCGAGACAAGCGAGATCAACCGTCCGGCGCTGCAGCTAACCGGTTATTTTGAGCATTTTGAAAAGTCGCGCGTGGAGATCATCGGAAACGTAGAATACGCTTATATCAAGCGGATGGACGAGGAGGAAAAAAGACAGCGTTATACGGAGTTTCTGCAGTACGGGATGCCATGCGTGATCTTCTGCAGGGATTTAGAGCCGGAGGGACTGTTTTTGCAGATTGCAAACGAATTCGGCGTGCCGGTGCTTGGAACGGGACGTTCGACCTCGGAATTTACGGCGGAGCTGATCTATACGCTGGGCGAGCAGCTGGCGCCCTGCATTACCATTCATGGCGTACTGGTCGATGTTTACGGCGAGGGACTTCTGATTACCGGCGAGAGCGGGATCGGAAAAAGCGAGGCCGCGCTGGAGCTGATCCGGAGGGGGCACCGTCTGGTAACGGACGACGTTGTAGAAATCCGCAAGATCAACGAACATCAGTTGATCGGGACGTCGCCGGATATTACGCGTCATTTTATCGAGCTGCGCGGAATCGGGATCATCGACGTCAAGACCTTATACGGAGTAGAGTGCGTAAAAGAAAAGCAGCAGATCGATCTGGTCATTAAACTGGAGGACTGGAAAAAAGACGCGGAGTATGACCGGCTGGGACTGGAAGAAGAATATACGGAATATCTGGGCAATAAGGTCGTCTGTCATTCGCTTCCGATCCGCCCGGGACGGAATCTGGCGGTTATCTGTGAAGCGGCGGCGGTCAACCACCGGCAGAAAAAGATGGGTTACAATGCGGCGCAGGAGCTGTACCGCCGCGTGCAGGAAAATCTGGTCCGCAAGACAACGGAAGAAGAAGAATGAGCACAGAAGAAATGATTATAGAATAATGATTATAGAAGAAATGATTATAGAAGAAATGATTTCAGAATAAAATAGAAACGGAGACTTGTGATATGGAAAACAAAAACGCATGGGAAAAATATCCGAAAGGAGAAAAACGTGATCAGGTGTATGCATTTGCGGAAGATTACCGGAAGTTTCTTTCGTCGTGCAAAACCGAACGCGAATGCGCGGCTGCGTTTTATCAGGAGGCGCGGGACGCCGGTTTTCGCGATCTGGACGAACTGATCGCTTCCGGAACCGCTTTAAAGGCGGGAGATAAGGTCATCGCCAATAATATGGGAAAAGGTCTGGCATTGTTCGTTTTGGGCCGTCAGCCGCTGGAAAAGGGGATGAACATTCTGGGCGCGCACATCGACTCGCCGCGTCTGGATTTAAAACAGGTCGCTTTATACGAAGATACCGAAATGGCGCTTTTAGATACGCATTATTACGGGGGCGTTAAGAAATATCAGTGGGTAACGCTTCCTTTGGCGCTTCATGGCGTGATCTGCAAAAAGGACGGCACGACCGTCGCAGTCAGTATCGGAGAAAAACCGGAGGATCCGGTGTTTGGCGTCAGCGATCTTTTGATCCATCTTTCTTCGGAGCAGTTGGAGAAAAAAGGCTCTAAAGTCATCGAGGGAGAAAATCTGGATGTACTGATCGGAAGCATTCCGGCGGAGGCCAAAGACGAAGAAAAAGACAAGGACGCCGCCAAAGAACGGGTAAAAGCCAATATATTAGAGATTTTAAAACAGGAATACGGAATCGAAGAAGAAGATTTTCTGTCGGCGGAGATCGAGGTAGTGCCTGCCGG
>CANQCX010000045.1 GCA_947591115.1 uncultured Lachnospiraceae bacterium
CGATCGGATTCGCTGTTCGTTCCGTTTGCAGCCTGTACTGCCAGCTCGTTCATACGCTGTAACATAGAGTGAACTTCTGTCAAAGCACCCTCAGCGGTCTGTACTGCGGAGATACCATCCTGAGCATTTGCGGAAGCCTGATCCAAACCTTTGATCTGCTTTCTCATTTTCTCGGAAATTGCAAGTCCTGCTGCGTCATCTGCTGCGCGGTTGATCTTGTAACCAGAAGATAACTTCTCTGTTGCCTTAGCCTGACCATTCGTTGTTACGCCTAACATTCTGTTGGCATTCATTGCCTGTAAGTTGTGTTGTACTACCATAATTTTTCCTCCTTGAAATGTTTGCAGCTTCCTTGCTGCAAGTGTTTTGTTGTTGTGAGTTCCGGCTTCCTGACCGTACGCTTCATTCCGCTTTCCTTCACAAAGTAACAAGTTTTTACTTACTTGCCTTATATATCGGAGAAAACCCCCAATACTTTATAGCAAAAAAAGAAATTTTTATTTCTTTTTTTTCTATACGGTGCAATACATGGATCACTTCTTGTTATCCATAAACTGCGGGTCGATTACGTTTAACTGCATCATATTCTTATAATACTGCGCAGTCGCCCTGCTGTTGGCGCGTATCTCCCTTGCCTGACGCTTTATGCGGCTGAACTTCTGAGTCATCAGCTCCTTATTCCGCGCCTCCTGCGCCTGAATCTGCACGCTCTTGTCGGTAATGGAGCGGATCGCCTCCTGAAGACTCCGTATCTGTGCCTGATACCGCTCTTTGTTTTCGGAAAGCTCTTCCTTTACACGCGCATAAAGCTTCTCAAATCCGCTGTCCAGATGCTCCATCTGCTCGATCAAAGCGGCCTTATCCTCTACCGTCTTGTCGAAATCCTCTACCGGACTCTCCGGATTCTCCAATTGTTCCTTCTGCAGATCATCCAGACGGATGATCGCATCCAGCACCTGCTCTTTTTTCTGCAGGCTTTGCAACATAATATCAATATAAGTTTCCGGCATAAACTCTCCTATGAAACCTGAGTAGCGCGATCGCCATTCTGGCTGAGCTGCATGACTTCTTTCCATGTGTCACGCATCGTCCGCAGATGCTTCAGCACTTCCTCAAGAATTTCCGCATCTTTTTTCAGGTTCGCTTCTCTCAAGCGGCTGATAAGATAAGTATATACCCTGTCAAACTCCTTTGCAACCGGATATTTATGATCCAGAGAAGCCTGAAATTCAATGATGATCCGTTCGGTTTTCATGATATTATTATGTGCTTTTTCAATGTCGTTTTTTTCTATTGCGGCAATCGCAATATTGCAGAACTTAATCGCTCCGTCGTACAGCATAAGCGTCAGCTCCGCTGGCGATGCAGTCAATATTTTGCTGTTGTTATACGCTGCATATGCTTGTCGTTGCATCATGGAACATCCCCTCCATTTCTATCTGCACGCCCCGATCTATTGACCGAACAGGGAAGTTAACGAGCTCGTCTGGCTCTGCAGAGTTGCAAGCGCACTCTCCATTGCCGAGAATTTCTTGTAGTAATATTCCTCTTTATCAGATACCTTTTTATCCCAGTTTTTGATTAAAGATGCATAACTCTTGTACTGCCGATCCAGCTCTTTGTCATTGTAGACTTTATATGCGGAGCTTAAATCCGTAGACTTCATCTTTTCGTCGATCGCGCTATACAGATTGGAAGTCAGCTGGCGCATAAACTCGATCAGCGTGTCCGGATCATTGTTGATGGCTGCCATCAGTTTATCCGGATTGCTGGAAGTATTGGTGTCGTCTCCGTCGCCGTCGATATGGAATGCATTAAATTCATTCTTCGGCGCATTCAGATACCCCAGCGTGTGGATTCCAAAGCTGGAAAGACTGTAACTCTTGCCGTCGATCTCTACCGATGACGCCATTGCGTTTATCATGGAGGACATCACGCTGTCCAGCGTCGAGTCGCGGCGGAGCAGGGAATCTTTAATCTTCGTTTCCCATTTCTCGATCTCCGTATCGGACATCGCGTCTTTTTCCTCGTCGGTCAGCGGCTCATAGTCTCTTGCGGAATCCGCATTGTAGAGCTTCGTGATCTCATTGATGACGTTATTGTATTCCGTCAGGAAATCTTTGATCTTGTCGTAGATCGCCTGCGTATCGGTGGAGGTCGTCAATGTAACGGCATTGTCGTCTCCCTCTCCGGTAACGCCCTGCGCCGTAATGGTCAGTCCGTTAATGTCAAAGCTGTTGGTGCTGCTGGTATACTCTACCCCGTTTAAGAGGATCTTCGCATCCTGTCCTTTGAGCTTGGTTGCCTTGTCTCCGAATTTATTCTCCTCGGTATTTAAGCCAAGCACGCTCAATGCCTTTAAGGAATCTTCATCATCGGCTGCCGCGGTAATTTCAAAATCCGATGCCGCGCCCGATTCTTTTGCACTGATATAAAACCGGTTGTTGTTGGTGTCAAAATTCGCGTTCAGTCCCGCTTCTTTGAGTTTGGCAACCATCTCGTTTAAAGTGGTTCCTCGATCAAATGAGATCGCGGTCGTTTTTACCGTACCGTCCGCATTCTTGGTCTTTACCTTAAAGTTTGCAGCGTTTCCGTCATATCCCAGCTCTCTCAAGCGAGTGTCAAGCGGATCCTTTTTTTCATCCGTTGTTTTCGGCATATTGACTTTTCCGCCGGTCATATAGCCGGTTTCCGCAGTCGCAAGCACGTTCAGCTTCTGGGAACCGTTGACCGCATTTCCCGATGCGGTAACCGTCGCTTTGGTCGAATCCGACGAAGTCGCTTTTTTTGCGGAATAGCCGCTTGAAAAACGCAGACTGTCCAGACTGGTATATAAGCTGTAAATCTTGGTGTTCAGATTCTGCCAGATCTCCTGCTTCCATGAGATCTTGGTCTGTTCTTTGGTATATTTTACTGATTTTTGACTATAGGCCGATACCAGTTCCTGAACGATCGCATCCGTATCCAGTCCCGATACCAAACCTGATACACGCATTGCCATATCAATCTCCTCCTGTCTCCGCTCTTACTATCGCTTCTCGTCAACCATCAGACCTGCCATTTCCCAGACCTTTGCGATCATATCTAAGGTTTTCTCCGGTGGGAGCTCCTTAATGACCTTCTTGGTTGACTTATCCACAATCTTGATCGTAACGCGATTGGTCGCCTCATGGATTCCGAAAATTGCTTCTGAATTATTCGCTTTCTTGTTAATATCCTCAACCGCTTTCTTGATCTGCGCGTTCTGCTGCTCTGTCGTCGTTTCGCCGTTTCCTTCCGGATTCTCTCCTGCCGCCTGCTTCGTATTCAGCGCAACGGTGTCCTTTGCAAGCTGATCTGATGTTACGGCATTCTGAGACGCTTCTACTTTCGGTTGAGATTCTGTTCGGATCTCGGCGGTTGACGCACTTCCCTGATATGCCAAACCCGCGCCTTTAATTGCCTCAATTGTCATCCTATCCACCTCCATGTGATTTTTATCAACAATCTCTAAGTTCTCTATACCTATTTATCGGTTTTCCCTTGCGAAAAATTAACATCCATTTGCAAAAAATGCAAAATTATCCCATAAAATTTTTCAGCATATCGATCGCCTCCGCGTGGATGGCTTCTTCGTTCTCTTTCTGGATCTGCAGATAGACCTCCTTCCGGTAGATCGGGACGTCCTTCGGGGCGGAAATGCCGATCTTGATCTGATCTCCGCGTATTTCCAGAATCGTAACTTCAATATTGTTGTTGATGACGAGTGCTTCGCCTTTTTTTCTCGTTAATGCCAGCATTCCTACTCACCCGCCTTTTCTTTTTTTCCTTTTAGAACGTCATATACCCTGAATTTTACCGGATAGTCGTCCTCCACGATAAGCTGTACCCCCTTGCGGTTCTCGCGGTTAATGACGATCGGCGCTTTCAGATTGACCGAAAAATCCTCGATCCGTTTCGGTACGGTTACCGTTACCAGCAGATAGGTATTCTCCGGCGTCAGCTCTCCGAGCGGCGCTACGATTTCTTCACTGACATTTGGATTGTAATCTTCTTTTACCACATCCGGCATCATAACCGGAAATGCAATGTCCGTATCGTCCATCGACTGCAGCCACATGATGGAAGACCGCTTCTGCTCCTTTTCTTCGTCGTATATGAGTGCGAAACGGTTCAGATCCGGAAATCCGATCATGCCCCGTTCCAGCGTGATGATCTTGTCGTCCGCAATGTCAATCGTTCCAAATAATCTTGTTTCTGCTTTCATCGTATTCTCCTCCCGCTTTTTTGAATCCTTTTATAAGTAGTCTAAAAGCGTAGTTTTTCCGACCTGCCCTGCTGCCGTAAGGCTGGAGGTATACGCATTGTAAGCTGCATAAAAGTCAATGATGATATCCGAAATATCACGATCTTCATTCTGGGACTTCAATTCATCAATGGTCGTCTGCTGGTTTTCCACACGCGTCTGCGTCAGCGCCAGACGGTCTTCCATGCTTCCGATATTTGTGATCGCGATATTGACGTCTTCCAGATAATCGTCAAAGTTCGTAATATACTGACCGTAGGTTTTCTGCAGATTGTCGTCCGCATAATCCATTTCTTTCTTTGCCGCGTCCAGATAAGTCTGAAGCGTCTTCTGGTCTTCTTCGCCGGCATACTGGGAAAGGCTCATCATTTCTTCCAGCTCCGCAACCTTATCGTGCGCATCGATCGCTTTTTGCACAATGTCGATCATCTCATCGACATCTCTGGCGATACTGGTATCAAATACATCCCCCGCCTGCGTATTGACGGTCAGGGAGGTGTTGTTTGCAATGACAAAGTTGATCGCCTGATCTTCTTTGGTATATTCGATCGGATTAGCCGGATCGCTGATGTCGGTACAGTCGTAATAATACTCCGGCCGAACCTCGCCTTTGTCAAATCCCTGTTTGGTATACGTGAGCTGAATGCTTCCATGTCCGCTTTTAATGGCGTCGGAGATATTCTTTCCAAGCACGAATTCTCCGGAATCCTTTAAAAAGACGATCTCATTGTCGCCGACCGTTTTGATCCCGTCCGCGCTTGCCTGCTCCCATGCTTCCTCGCTGTCATAAGTCGTAAACGTGGTGTTCGCCTGATCGTCCGGTTCATAAGTAAAGCTGTCAATTGATGCGATTCCGCCATATGCCAGACGGACGCGGTCATAATAGCTGACGCCTACCTCCGTTGTGCATTCCGCAGACGTGTCGGTCGGAACTTCTACATTGCCGGAATAATAACGATGCTCCTGAATATCCGTATAGTCAAATTTCTGCTCGATCTGATAGGTGGTATCGAGTTCATCGGAATTAAACGTCAGATTGGAGGAAGTGCGGTAACCGGTAAATACGGTTCTTCCGGCGTAATCAGCGTTTCCTTCCGTATAGATCTGATCCCGCAGCGCCGTCAAGGATTTTAAGATGGTGTTGCGGTCTTCCGCTGTCAGCGTATCGGTGGAACCGTTCACGCACTGCGTACGGATATCGGTCAGCAGCGTCTTCATATTGGACAGCGCCGTTTCCGTTACATCCAGCCATGCATAGGCATCCGGAATGTTATTGTCCACCCACTGGTTGATATGGCTCAACGTCGTGCCAAGACGCAGCGAACGGATCGCAACGACCGGATCTTCCGACGCCCGCGTAATTTTCTTCTGCGTCGTCATCTGCGTGTTGTACTTATCCACATACGTCTTGTTGGAGTTGATATTGTTTTTGGTATTGCTTGTGATCATATTATTGGTAACGCGCATATTTTCCTCCTATGGCTGCCACGTCCCTGTTTGATTTTCATCCGTCCCTGGATCTGCTTATTTTATATATCGGTATTTTTTTAGGTTACTCCAGTTTCATTGATCAATTTGTTGTAAATTTCATTCAATACGGAAATGACTTTGGACGCCATTTCATACGCATGCTGGAATTTGATCAAATTTAATCCTTCTTCGTCTTCGTCTACACCGGAAACCGAAGTCCGCTGGTTTCCGATGGAAACTTCCAGATTGCTGTAATTTTCCTGATAGATCCGGTTCTTTTCTACGTCTACGGAAACATCGGAAAGCATGGTTTCCAAAAATTTTCCCGCCTTATTGCCGCGGAACATGCTGACGTCGTCCTGAAGCTTTAAAAGCTCTTCCGCAATGTCATATTTGTCCTGCCCGTTTACAATTTCGGTGGCGGTGGAAAAACGCCTCGGATTTTTCAGGGAAGACGCGTGAACCGACGCATTGCTTGCCTGAAGCTGATAATAGGTATCGTCGTCCGAGGTAATGACGCCCGAATAACCGGTGGTTTCGTCCTTCGTCCATCCGTCAAATTCGTACTCCGAACCGGTTGCATTTTTTGCAACAAAAAACGCTCCCATCTGATTGCCGTCCAGATCTACGCCGCCTTTTTCAATGTCATTGAAAAGCTGCGAAAATTTACGCAGAAATTCGTTGAGCTGCTGCTTGTAATACGGAATTCCTTTGGCATCTACATTTTTGCCGCAGGTAATCAACTTCCCTGACAGAGACGCCGCTTCTACCGGATCAATGGCTTCTTTCAGTTGAAAGGTAACGGAGGTAATGTTTCCGGCTTCGTCAATTTCCGCGCTCCATCCGTCATAGGCATAGGTTTTGTTTCCGATGGTAACCTGCCCTCTCGCCGGAATATTCAGCGCGCTTACCTCGGTAACCGAAGGGGTTTCCAGCGTGATATGCCCCGTATCCGCCGAACGCACTCCGCCCTTTAAGGCTTCCGCTCCGTTTCCGTCGCGGATCTCAAATAAGGCTTTTAAGCTTCCGCCCGCGCTTGCCGTTGAAGCGGCAAAATCCATTTTGGTGTCCGCCCAGCGGATGTAGCACAGTCCTTCTACGTCCGTCTGGTTCATGGTGTAATCATATGCCACCCATTCCAGCTCTCGGTATTCGTTTCCGTCTACCAGCACCTGCCCGTTGATGATTACCGTATAATTCGTTCCGCCCAGATTGTCTCCGTAGGTGTTCTGAATTTCATATTCGTTGGTTTCTACGCTTACCATCGCGGAAAGCTGATCCAGAAGGTTCGCTCTCTGGTCGCGCAGCTCGTTGGCATAGCCGCCGTTTACTTCAATATTGTTGATTTCCTTATTCAACAGGGCGAGCTTCTTGGAAATGGCGTTGATGTTTGATACCGCGTTCTTTACTTCTTCGTTACAGTCCTCCTGAACGTCATCCAGACTCTGCGCCATCGCGTTAAAGTATGTACACAGACTCTGCGCCTGATTGATAAACTGGTTCCGCACGTTTTCATCCGACGAGTTGTTTTTCAGCGTGTCCAGTCCGTTAAACATTTTTGCAAAAATGCTGGCAAAACCGTTCTGGGTATCATCGTCAATAAAGAAGCTTTCAATCTGATCCAGATAATACAGCTTTTCCTCATACAGACCTTTGCTGGAATTATTCTGCCAGTAACGCTGGTCATAATACAGATTCCGCTCCTGCGTAATGCTGACCGCCGTAACGCCGGTGCCTACGCTTCCGTAACGCGCCGTTTCGCGGATCGGACCGGAGGATTCCAGATTTACTTTTTGCCTGCTGTAGCCTTTTGTCTGTACATTAGAAACATTGTTTGCCGTTGTGTTAATGGAGGCTTGAAATGCTGCCAAAGCGCTGGCTCCGATATTCAACCCAAAAAACTGTGAACTCATTTTCTTCCTCCCTCCTTAAATCAGTCCGGTTACGATCAGCTCCGTCATCTGGCTGATTACGGTAATGTACCGGCTTGCCGCATTATATGCGGATTGGTATTTGATCATCTGCGTCAATTCTTCATCCGAGGAAACGCCGGTAACCTGAAGGCGTTTGTTGTCCAGTGCGGACGAGGTATCGCTCAGATGGTCGCTTGCCGAGGAATAGACGCTGCCGACCGTTCCCAGCTGGTCCATGACCTTATCGTAATAGCCTTCGAACGTGCCCGGATTTTTGTCGTACGGGTTCAGCGTCATGCATTTGTTTTCCCATACGCCTACCATTTTGTCGCCAAGACTGTAATCTACTGCGCCGTTTTCGGTATAAGCCGGCATCAGCGTTACCTGCTTCGTCAGATTTTCATTTATTTTTACGCTTCCGATCTGATACATGGTAGAGGTATCGTTCGGATCTTCTTCATTATATACATAGTAATCCTGACCGTTGACCGTTACTTTCGTGTAACGTTCGCAGCCGATCCTCTGGAACAGTTCCTGCGGCGGCAGCTCGCCGTCTACGCCGCGGGCGCAGTTTTCGGTGTCCAGAATCTTTGCTCCCGCCGGAATCAGTACGTTTCCGTTTGCATCCGTAATATCGTTTTCTACGGATAAATTCGGGGCGAAAATGTCGTTTAACTGTGTTACCGCCACATGGAACAACTGATCGACCTCCGCCTGCATTTCCATCAACGTGCAGTCCTGAATCTTGCTGTACGCATCGGCATCCGCCAGATCCGTATAATGAGCGTATTCGTTCCCCCGCTGATAGAGCTTTGCCTTGATGCTTCCGATGTCGTTGTTGTTTTCCGTAGAAATCTCTACTCTTGTCTGGAAAACTTCTACGTACTGCTTCCGCTCTAAATCAGAAAGCTGCGGCCAGTACGGCGTATAAAATCCGGTGCCGTTCGCTGTCTGCAGTCCAAGCCGGTTGCAGCCTCTGTCCTCGATAAATTCAATGCCTTCCATTTCGATCCGCACAAATCCGGTCGCGTCTTCCGTAGCGGAAATCTTTGCATAACCGGACAGTTCATCGATCAATGCATCTCTTTCGTCCCGATAGGTCATGGCGGTTTCTACTCCGCCGGCTTCTATTTTCTGAATCTGAAGGTTCAATTCGTAAATCCGGTCTCCGATTTCATTAACCCGATTCACATCCTCCAAGATCTGCTCGTTTAAATTGGCCTGATAGCTTTGGAAATCCGCATAGATTGATCGGCTGCGGCTGACAAACAGTTCCGCCTTCTGCAGCACAAGATTCTGATAGGTAGAATCCGCAGGAGCTTTCGCAAGCTCCTGAAATGCGCGGTTTAGGTCGGTAATACTCTGCTTGAATTCCATTCCGTCAAGCTCCTGAAGAATATCTTCTACCTGAAGAACGGTTGTATAGCAGGCTTCATAGAATGCCTGCCGTCCGTTTTCCTGCCGGAATGCTTTATCTAAGAATATATCCCTCGCATGAACAACATCGCCGATCGATACGCCCAGTCCTGTCTGCTGCATATTGATCCGCTCTTTGCTCGGCTGAATATTTAAATAATTTTGATCTGCAAAACGTACCTGCTCACGAACATAACCCGGTGTATCGACGTTGGCCAGATTGTTTGCGCTGGTGTTGAGCGCATTCTGCGCACTGCGCAGACCGGATGCTCCGATATACAGACTTCCAAATCCGTTTGCCATACCTGCTCCTCCTTAAAAAACTATTGCTTCGCATCAAAGCCGCTGCTGCCCAATAATGCTCCCGTATTATAGGCATGCCTGTCATAATTGGCAGTTTCAGGGGCCTGTCGCAGACTTTTAAACAAGGTAATGTCAAACTCTGCCAACTCAATCGCCTGTTGGATCAGCGCTTCATTCTGCCGATTCAGATTCTGCACCTGCTTCGCCGTATCCATGAGACTGTCTCTCGCTCTCGTAAGCTTCGTCTGGATATCCGGCTGAGAAGCCAGATACCCGATTAGTTTGGTAACCGTCATTTTTTCCTGAGTTTTCCCCAGAACGGTAGCAATGTCCTTTAAAGTACGAATCTGCTTATTGCTGTAGCTAAGCAATTCATCACTCGCGGCCTGTTCCAGATCCGTCAGCTCTTCAAGCGCACGAACATCCGCTTCGATCAGAACCCTGCGTTTTTCTTCCCCATAGGTCAGCAGGGTTTGATAAAGTCTTTCTTCTTCTTCGAGTATGCTCACAAGCTCTTCTACTAAACTAGCCACGTTTCATCCTCACTCCTACAAAGTCTGATTGTACTTTTCCAGTAATTTGCTGGCAAAATCGCCCGGTTCCACAACATAAGCGCCAGAGTCTACCATTTCTTTTAACTGTGCAACTTTGTCTTCCCTGATGTCCGAAGCTTCTGATACTGCATTTTTTGCCACTTGAAAATCACGCCCGATCTGAGAGATCGATACCTGATCCAGTCCCCAGTTTCCGGTGCGGGATTTCTGTGTCTTTAAGTTTTTCTGTACTCCGTAAACCTGTGAAATCTGGTTATATGCATCAATACGCATAACAGCATCTCCTTTCTTCCTTGAAATAAGCTTTCTACACTATGTATCGGATAAAACGCCCTTTTCTTTAGCAAAATTTCACTTTTTTTCTTTGTTTGCCCCGTTCTTGTTTTATAAGAACGGCCTTTTTGATATTTTGGCGATTTTGCTCTAATGGACAGAAATGCTTGAATGCTGTTTTTCCTATATATAACATTAACATGAAGAATCAGCCAAATGCTGAATTTCATTTGAAATAAAGGGGAATACTGACGAAAAATCAGGAGACAAAATTGATCTTATGAAAAACGAAAAAATCGGAATGGTATTAAAAAAGTACCGTAAGAAAAATTCAATGTCCGTTTCAGATGTTGCCATGGAACTGCGAAACAAATATCATCTTCAGGTAGCGGAAAAGACTATCTATGGATGGGAAAGCAATCAGGCGCATCCAACGACGGATATGTTTTTAACGCTTTGTGAGATTTACCAGCTTAATAATATCAATGAAATCTTAAACGGCGAAAACCATGATTTTGTGATCACTGCAAAAGAACGCGCACTGATCGAGCATTATCGGAGACAGCCGGAAATGCAATCGGCTGTCCAAAAACTTCTGGGGATGGCTCCTGCCGGTAAAGCCTGAAATTGGTAAAGCCTGAAATTCTTCGCCGCACTTCGTTCATGCTTCCGGCCTGCCAGCCTGACAATTCTAAGAACACATACGTAAATCCATACGTTTTTGTTTCGGAGCAATTTTCTATTGTTTATTGAAACATTGGATTTTTACGGAAAAAATGCAATCAATTAAAGAAAAGAATTAGAATCAGAAAAATTGAAAAATGAGACATCGGGGATTCGAACCCCGGACAACTTGATTAAAAGTCAAGTGCTCTGCCACCTGAGCTAATGTCCCATATCGAAAATCAATGCCCAGTTCCGGAATCGAACCAGAGACACGAGGATTTTCAGTCCTCTGCTCTACCAACTGAGCTAACTGGGCAT